>SLHN01000307.1 GCA_007136145.1 Thioalkalivibrio sp. | reverse complement strand
TTCGGCAGTGGCGCGTGAACGGGCGGCACTACGCGCGGACCTGCAACGAGTGGCTGCGCCGGCAGGATGCGGCCCGCGATGCGATCATGCCGCTGTTCGAACAGACCTACGGCATCGAGGCAGGGCTGTGGTTTCAGCGCTGGCGCATGTTCTACATGGCCTGTGCGGAGCTGTTCGGTTACTGTGACGGCAACGAGTGGTTTGTGTCGCATGTCCTGTTCGAACGTCCTTCAGGCACTGCGCCGACCGCGCCACCGCGATCACCTGGCATCGTGCCGGGCTCAGCGTGAGAGTCCGTTCAGCAGGGTTCCGTGAGGCGCAAGCCGAACCGTACCGTTGCCGCGCCAACCCTGGCCCCAAGCCTTCGGGTCTCGAACGGCGGAATTCACTGTGTTCAGCGTTCCCCTGGGTCGTTCACCATTACGGGTACCGCCAGTCCGGGGGCATGAAAACAGGCTCAGAAATACTTTCATTCGATTTCCAAGGGTGATCCCATGACCTTGTTCCTTTTCGGCTTGCTGGCGGCGATCGCACTGATGAGTCTGGTATGGATTTTCAGCGTGCCGCTCCGGGATGCGAGCCTGGTTGATCGCTTCTGGGGGCTGGGTTTCATTGTTGTCGCATTCGTATGGTGGCTGCTCTCCGGCACCCCAGCGACTGCCTGGGTAATGCTCGGCCCGTTGATCCTTTGGGGCCTCCGTCTCTCCGCGCACATTACCTGGCGCAACTGGGGTCATGGCGAGGACGCCCGGTATTCGGAGATGCGCGAGGGTCGCTCCGACCAAGCCTTCGCCACGCGCAGTCTGTTCACGATTTTCTGGTTGCAGGGGGTGCTGGTGGCAGTGATCGGGTTGCCGATTCTCGCCAGTGTGCAGGGTGGTAACCCGGCTTGGGGCCTGGTCTGGCTGGGCTGGGCGTTCTGGATCGTCGGTTTTCTCTACGAGGCGGTCTCTGACTGGCAGCTCGCCCGTTTCAAGGCCGACCCCGAAAACCGTGGAAGGGTGATGGACCGTGGTCTCTGGTCTTTCAGCCGGCACCCGAACTACTTCGGTGAAATCGTCGTCTGGCTTGGCTATGGCCTGCTGGCGATGGCATTCGGCGGCTGGTGGGCCTTGCCCAGCGTGGCGCTGATGATTTTCCTGATCCTGCGGGTTTCCGGCGTGACCCTGCTGGATCGGCGCATGCGCGAGAATCGGCCCGGCTATCGTGAATACGCCGAGCGCACCAACGCACTGATCCCGGGTTTTCGCAGGCGCTGACTGACGGCTGGGACGCGTTGTGACGGCAGCCGACTTGCCCCGAATCGTCTTCCGGGGCAGGATCACGCGTTTGATCCATGCCTTCAGAGCCGTGAATGGATACAATGCGCCGATGCCATACCCTTCAAATCAGAGAAACCAAGGATTTCGGGTGATTCATGCCTCGTGATTCAGCCCGCGCCCAGGGAGATGCTTTGCGCGCCATAGAACTGAAAGGGCGCATGATGTTGGTGTCCATCCTGCGTCTCCATAGCAGCGATCCGAAAGAACTGGACATCGCCTTGGGCGCCCGGATGGCCGAAGCCCCCGATCTGATGCGCGATATGCCTGTGGTGCTGGACATCGACTCGCTCGGTCAGGTCGCGGTTCCCGATCTTCTGGTCGCGTTCGAGCATGTGCGCCAGCATGGCTTCAAATTGATTGGTCTCCAGAAGGGAGAAACCGCCACTCAACCGCTCGCGGATGCCAGTGGTCTGCCGCTGCTGGTTCTGAGTGGCAAGGGCGCCGCGAGCCCCGCCGCTACGCCATCGCCGAAACCCGCCGAGCCCGCGGCGCCCGAGCCACGGCCGGCGTCCCCGGCCGTGCATACACCCACTCGTGTGATTACCCAACCCGTGCGCTCTGGGCAGCAGATCTATGCGCGCGGGGGCGACCTGATCGTGACCGGTGCCGTGTCCGCCGGCGCGGAGGTTCTGGCGGACGGTCATATACATGTCTACGGGGCATTGCGTGGCCGGGCTCTGGCCGGCGTGCGGGGGCTGGTGTCCGCACAGATCTTCTGTCGGCGCCTGGACGCCGAATTGATTGCCATCGGCGGGCACTACCGAATTTCGGAAGACATTCTCGATCACGAGAGGGGCGAAAACCGGCTGATCACGTTATCGGGGGAAACCATTCGTATTACCGAGATCTAGCGCGACATCGTCTGTCGGGCTTGGGCTGCTGGAAAAGATTCAATACACCAAGGAGATGCAGGCTCTATGGCACGCATTGTAGTGATAACCTCAGGCAAGGGGGGGGTTGGCAAGACCACGACCGCCGCCGCCATTGCCACTGGTCTGGCGATGCAGGGCCGGAAGACGGCGGTTGTGGACTTCGACGTGGGACTGCGCAACCTGGACCTGATCATGGGTTGCGAGCGCAGAGTCGTCTACGATTTCGTCAATGTGATCAACGGTGACGCGAACCTGCGTCAGGCTCTGATCAAGGACAAGCGCACCGAAAACCTCTTCATCCTTCCCGCGTCGCAGACCCGCGACAAGGAAGCACTGACCACGGAAGGCGTCGAGCGTGTTCTGGGCGAGATGTCGAAGGAATTCGACTTCGTGGTCTGCGACAGTCCGGCCGGAATCGAACACGGCGCACTGATGGCTTCGTATTTTGCCGACGAGGCGATCGTCGTTACCAACCCCGAAGTCTCAAGCGTGAGGGACTCCGATCGCATGCTGGGAATTCTTGCCAGCAAGACACGGAAGGCGGAGAAGGGCGAGGGGTCCATTCCGGCGAAGCTGCTTCTGACCCGCTATTCACCTGCACGGGTGGAGAAGGGCGAGATGCTGAGTATCGAGGACGTACAGGACATACTGTCGATCGATCTGCTCGGCGTGATCCCCGAATCCCAGGCGGTCCTGAATGCGTCGAACTCGGGTGTGCCGGTCGTGCTGGATGAAGAATCCGACGCTGGCCAGGCCTACCTGGATTCAGTGGCCCGTTTTCTCGGTGAAGAGCGTCCGTACCGCTTCACCACGATTCAGAAAAAAGGCTTCTTCGGCCGTCTGTTCGGGGGTTGACCGGCATGGGTATCTTTGATTATTTCCGCTCGCCCCGGCCGAAGTCCGCGTCGCTGGCGAAGGAAAGGCTCCAGATCATCGTTGCGCGGGAGCGTGCACACCGGAGCGGGCCCGACTACCTCCCCGCTTTGCACCGGGAAATTCTGGCTGTGATCCGGAAATACGTTCATGTCGACGACGAGGCAGTACAGATGAACCTCGAACGCGAGGGGGACTGTGAAGTCCTCGAGTTGAACATCACGTTACCCGAAAAGGACTGAGCCTTTACCTCATCCGCGCGCACCGACCACGGTTCGTGGGGGGCGTGGCTGGCATGGGTCGGTGCGGTTCGGCTTCGCCTCGTGGCACCCTACGGTTGGCGAAGCGTAGGGTGTCAATGAGCGCAGCGAATTGCACCGTGCGAGGCCTGTGGCCTGGGGCGTCGCGTCGCGTGTTCCCCGCGTGGTTCGCTCTGAGTCCCACGATACCCTGCAGCATGGATTCCCGGCTCATCGCCGCAAAAAGCGCAGCCATGCCCAGATGTTCAGTAGACTCATCAGCGATTGGGCGACGTAGGTATAGGCAGCGGCCTTCAGGATGCGATGTGCGTGCCGGTAATCGGTGTCGTGCAGATAACCGCCGTCGCGCAGGATCGGCATCGCCCGGTTGAAACTGGCATCGAGCTCCGTGGGCAGCGTGACCAGATGCACGATCGCCGCGAGCCCCATCGACAGCAGGCCGGCAAGCAGAAACAGGAGCCCCGGCGCAGGATGGCGGGTAATGATCGTGATCACCGGGATCGCCAGCATCATGAAGGCCCCTAGCCGTTGCCCACCCGCGGCCCAGCGCACCAGTTCCCCCCGCAGTCTCAGCGGCGCATAGCCCTCGGCGTGCTGGATCGCGTGGCCGACTTCGTGCGCGGCCACCGTTACAGCCGTCAGCGACCGGGTGTGATAATTGCCCTCGGAAAGACGCACCGCGCGTGCCTCCGGATCATAGTGGTCGCCCTGTTCGGTCACCTCGACCGCGACATCGTGCATGCCGCGCTGGTTCAGAAGATGGCGCGCGAGTTCGCCACCGGTACCCTGATATCGGTCGGCTGGCTGGCTGTACTTCTCCATGGTTCTGCGCACCCACCATCCCGGCCCGTAGGTCGCGAGCAGGAGTAGCGGAACGAGGATGATCAGCAGGCGTGCCATGGGTATTGGGTATTACCAGGGCGCGTGGCGCGCCACGCGCCTCCGCATGCTGCTCTCGGAGGAAGCCAGCGGATTCCGATAGCTGAAGGTCGTCATCGTTGCGGAGACCCTGAAAATCACCATACAAGTAATCTAATCGATCCGTGTCGGGGATTCCGTTTCCCGTTCCGGTTCCGCGTGATGCCCGCGACTCACGTGCTGCCGCCTTCGTCGTAGTCAGCCTTGTGTTTCGGGTTGGCACGCGCCCGGGGATCCTGCTTGGGGGATTCCGACTCCTCGGGTGCGCCCGGGCGTTCGCCATTCGTGTGCAGTATTTGCAGGTGCGCGGGGGGCGCGGAGCCTTTCTTGTCCTCGCCGAAATAAAGCGTCATGTGCGGGAACGGGATCTCGATGCCGGCGGCGTCAAAGTGGCGTTTGACCAGTCGGTTGTATTCGCGACCAACCCCCCACTGCTCGCCGGGCAGGGTCTTGATGCGAACGCGGACGTTGACGGAACTGTCGGCCAGCGCGGTCACGCCGTGGACCTCGAGTTCACCGACAATCTTCCGGCCGTGTTCGGGGTGGGAGCGCAGTTCCTCGAAGGCCTCGCGCAGGCGGACGATCACGTCATCGGTATCCTCGCGGTAAGCAACGCCGTATTCCCCGAGGTGATAACCGAAGTCCCGGGTGAAGTTCGATACGGTACCCACCGACGAGAATGGAATCACGTGGAAGGTTCCGGAGAGGTCTCGCAGGCCCAGGGATCGGATGGTCAGCTTTTCGACGGTTCCGGTAACACCGGCCACCTGCACCACGTCGCCGGTGTTGATCGCGTTCTCGAGCTGAATGAATACACCGGTAATGATGTCCTGTACGAGGGTCTGAGCACCGAAGCCGATCGCCAGTCCAAGGACCCCGGCCCCGGCGAGAAGTGGGCCGATATTGATACCGATCTCGGCCAGCACCACCATGGTGACCAGCACGACCAGCGCGATTGCAATCGCGTTGCGAAAGATGGCGAGCAGGGTTCTTTCGCGGGCGCCTACCGCCCTGCGCCCGTTACCCGGGTTGAGCTTGTGTTCAATCCAGCTTGCGACGGCCAGCCAGAACAAGGCTGCAAGACCGAGGATGATCGCTACCGAAAGCACCTTGGCAAGCAGACCCGCCCCGGCCTCCGAGGTTAACCATACGCCGAGATTGAACAGACTCCAGGCATCGGCAATCACGGCCAGAACGACGATCAGAATCGCGAGCCGCATGACCTTCAGTGCGGTTGGAATATAGGCGTTCAGCCGTTCCTCGAGCATCGGGAAGTTGCGACGGGTTTCCTCGGGAAGGTGAATTCTGCGGCTGATGATCTGGGTCAGCATCGCGGCGACGAAAAAGCCGGCAATGATTGCGAGCAGTGTCTGACCGGTCGCCAGCGCCATGAACGGAAGTGCGTCTTCAGGTCGCGTGATGCTGACTACGGCCAGCGCCGCGAAATACAGCAGCGCCAGCCAGTGCCAGAGGTGGGCGAGGGTACCGAGCGCGAAGCGGACGAACACCAGGTCGCTGCGTTCACCTGCCTCCATGAGTCTTTGCCGCACCCGGGTCCGGTTCTGCAGGATGATGGCGACGGCATAGCTGAAGGCGACCAGCATCACCAAAAGGCCGACGGACCGGCCGGCTCCGGTGGTCACGTGGAAGTTCACGATCGGCACGATCAGCAACAGGCCATAACCGATGAATCCCACCATGCGGCTGAGCCATGCATTCCAGTACGCGGCCTCTTCCCCCGCCATCGGAAGCACCCTCAAACCCTGGTAGCGGCTGGCAAAAAGCAGGCGCAACGCGGCCTTCGCGACCTCGATCAGCAGGAATGCATTCAGGAAGAGGGAATGCCGGGTGTCCATCACGCCGGTGTCGCCGAGCACGAACAACGCCAATCCGTAGCCGGCGACCCACGCCAGCACCACAACCAGCAGGTCGACCAGCGCGGCGACCAGGACCGCCGGCACGGTGCGCAGCAGGACCATGGTGCGGGTGGAGCTCAACACCCACCGGTCCAGAGCGGCGAAAAGAGGCCGGGCGAACCGACGCAGCAGCAGGAACAAGCCAACCGTCACGGCGATCACGATCGCCAGATCGAGCAGAGCCAAGCCGAACGCAACCCAGTTGGCGTCCCGGATGCTGCCGAGTATCTCGCGGGCCATCTCCACCTGGTTGCGGACCTCTGTCACGCTGCCTTCGGCTACCTGCTGGGTGAACTGCGCGATCTGGCGGGGCAGCGATACGGTGGCTGGCTCGTCGGTTGTTTCGGACGCTGTATGCGTGGATTCGATCCCAGGCAGACCTCGCAGGCTGTCCAGCAGGCGCTCCCTGGCCTCGGGGTCCTCCAGTGCGGAGATCAGAGCATGGATGGTATCGGCTTCGGACGGGTTCGCATTCGCCGCGACCGGGCCGGTGACGAGCACCAGCAGGATGGTCGTGAGGACGGTGTAAAGGACCGTTTGCAGCCCGTGGCAGGGTTTTCTTCCGGACACGGCGGACTCCTTGTGGTTGGCGCAAATCCCGGACCCATGGTCCATGGGCTGCCGGTTCTGATCCGAACGCAGTCTAACGGCTTGGCGCGCGATACGGCCAGCAACTGCAGCCCGAAGGCCTGAACGTGATGCCCCGGGAGATCGTTACCGTGCCCGACAGGCTCCCAGGGTGCAAACGAGCGCGGCGAATTCCACCGCTCGCGGTCCGGAGGCGCGGTTGGGCCAGTCCGGCGTGTTATCGGTGCGGTTCGGCTGCGCCTCACGGCACCCTACTGGGGACTTTCACGCTAACTGTCATGGACTGGGGGATCCTGCATGCCACCCCAGCATGCTGGGGGCCGGAGTGCCTGTGGCGTGCGGCGGCTTGTCGCCGCTACGCGGAGTTGGGTCGTTGCCTGCACCTATCGAGCCGTCCACGGAACTCGATATCACCGGATCGAGCCAGCCTGGTCCCAATTGGAGCATTTGCCGCTCGATCCAGACGGCACGATTGCGCACGCTCTCACTGGGACGGGTGGGCGAATAGGCTTTCGGATTCGGGAGTACCGCTGCAAGCATCGCCGCCTGCTCGCGGCTCAGTTGGCTGGCTGGAATTCCGTAGTGGTAACGAGCGGCGGATTCGATTCCGAACACCTCGGGACCCCACTCCGCGAGGTTCAGGTAGACCTCGAGGATTCGGGCCTTTGGCCACAAAGTCTCGATCGCCACAGTGAAACCCGCTTCCAGCAACTTGCGCGTAAGGCTGCGGCCGTGCCACAGGAAAAGGTTCTTGGCCGTCTGCTGGCTGATGGTACTGGCTCCGCGCAGGCGCTGCCCTTGCCAATACCCGCCAATTGCGCGGCGGATCGATTGCCAGTCGAAACCGCGGTGCAGCGGGAAGCGCTGGTCCTCGGCGGCGATTACCGCAAGTGGAACGTGCCCGGGCAGTGTGGCCAACGGTTGCCAGTGCCGGCGCAGGGACGGCGCCATCGGCCCCGCCGCCTCGCTGAACATATACATGGAATACGGCGGGTTCACCCAGCGCAGCAGCACCATCAGGAGCAGTATCGAGCCTGCCGTCAGCGCCAGGGAGAACAAGGCAATGCGGAACATCCGGCGGAACAAGGTCCGGCGCCAGCCGCGTGCCACGCGGGTCACTTCCGGAAGTTTCGAGGGTTGCCGCATCGGGCTATTTTGCCAGACTGCGTTTGGTTGTCCTGTTGCCTTGTTTCCGCCCGGAAGAAGCGAGGGACCGACACCGGGCTGAACTAACGTCCGCGGAATCAGCCGAAACCGGAGTATGCGCGAGGGCCTTTGGCCGGATGGGGTGGTTCATGTCGGAAACGGAAGCGATAAAGGCTGCCAGCGTCGACCCCGAAGAGGTGGCGCGTTATCAACGGCTGGCCGCGACCTGGTGGGACGAGAAGGGTCCGTTCTGGCCTCTGCATGTCCTGAACCGGGTCCGGACCGACTGGATCGTCGAGCATCTGGCCAAAAGTTTGGGCCGAGACTCCGAGGCTCCCCTCCCTCTGGCTGGGCTCAGGATGCTCGACGTCGGTTGCGGCGGAGGAATCCTGTCGGAAAGCATGGCGCGGCATGGGGCCGAAGTCCTTGGGATCGATGTGACACCGCGGAACATTATCGTTGCAACGAGTCATGCCGAGGGCTCCGGTCTTGGTGTGGAATACCGTCACGTGGCGCTGGAGGATCTCGACCAGGACGGCTTCGACGTGGTCCTGAACATGGAGGTGATCGAACACGTGGTCGATCCGCGGGCCTTCCTTCGGCAATGCCTTGCCAGGGTCCGGCCGGGTGGGTTTCTGATTCTCGCCACGCTGAACCGGACCGCGGCTTCGTTCGTCGCGGGCATCATTGGCGCCGAGTATATCTTTCGGATTCTGCCCCGGGGCACGCATCAGTGGCGGCGGTTTGTCCGTCCAATCGAGCTGTTAAGCTCGTTGGATGCAGCAGGCTGTCGTCTCGTCGCCCGCTCGGGAGTCGCGGTAAACCCGCTCACCCGGCGCATGCGGCTGACCCGTTACGAAGGAATCAATTACATGCTTCTGGCACGCGTGCCGGACAGCACCTGACCCCTACACCCCGACACTGGAGAAAACCATGGACTATCTGCCCTTTCGTTTCACCACGCCAACCGGGGATGCCATCTCGTTCGAGTTTCCGCTGCACCCGGAAACAGGATCCGCGACCCGGGTGCATCAACTGCTCGAGCGGGTACTGCAGACCGTCAATCACGAGATCGCCCTGCTGGGCGAGACTCGTAACGGAGACCTGTTGCAGGCTTTGGCAATGGCCATTGCAGTACGTACCGAGATGATTCCCGCGGATCCCGAACTTACGCGTGGTCTTGCCCGTGATGTCCTGGAACAGGCACTGCGTTCATTGCGATCGGCCCGGCACGATACCCCCCTTGCCGGGCATGCCTGATCTCCCATCAGCGTGAAAGAACCCGCACCGACACCGCGCCGGCCGTGACCGCCAGCTCCCGGGTCCCGAGCGGTGCAATTCGCTGCGCTCATTGACACCCTACACCCTTTGATCTTTCAGCGTTTGGGCGCCGGCCCGGGCAAGGAGGGCGCTGCCCCGCGCGGCTTCCTCGTGTTCAGCACGCACCACCGGAACCCCGGTGACGCGGGCGCGCAGCGCATTCCATTTCGGGTTCGCCGCCCCACCACCCACGGTGATGATTCTTTCCACCTCGGGCGCCCCCAACGCATGCAGCCGCCGGTAACCGGCGGCCTCGATCCGGGCAATGCCCTCGAGCATGCCGTGCAGAAACAGTGCGTCGTCGCGCGGCCGGGGGGTGAGCCGTGCCGCGAGCGAGGGATCGCTGATCGGGAAGCGCTCGCCCGGCCCCGGGAGGGGGTAGTAGTCCAATCCGGAGTCTTGCGCAGGGTCGATTTCCCGACTCAGGTACGCGATCCGTTCTGCCGTGAAATGTTTGGCGAGCACCGCGCCGCCGCTGTTCGAGGCGCCGCCGGCCAACCATTGACCGAGGACCCGATGGCTGTACACGCCGGCTTCCGGGTCGAACAGGGGCTGGCAAGAAAGCTGTTTCAGGACCAACGTGCTGCCCAGACTCGTGACGCCCGTTCCCGGCTGGTTCACCCCGGTGGCGAGGAAGGCCGCGACGCCATCGGTGGTCCCGGCTACGACATGGGAATCGGGATGCAGCCCCGTGTCTCTGGCCACCCTGCTGGTGATCCGGTGCAACGGGGTTCCGGCGGGAACGATGCGCGGCAGGAGTTCCTGCATCGGCCCCAGTTCGTCCAGCCACCATTGGGGCCAGCACCCGTGTATCGGGTCGTAGCCGAGTTTCAGCGCGTTGTTTTCGTCACCGATGTCGAAGC
>SLHN01000300.1 GCA_007136145.1 Thioalkalivibrio sp. | reverse complement strand
GTCGGATTCGACGAGTTTGCGTACACGCTCGCCGAGGCCATTGTAGAGGTAGGTGGTGGTACGGCCGTCGACGGTCGCCGAGACCATCCTGCCGGCTGCATTGTAGCGGAAGCTGCGACGCCCATCCTCCAGCAGGTTCCCGGCCGCGTCGTGGATATGGTCGCGCTGGAGCACGCCGCGAACGGTGAGCAGACGGTTACTGTCAGCGGCCGACGTGTAGTCGGCCGGTGCGTCGCCGGTTTCCTGCAGCCGGTTGCCGTTGGCATCGTAGGTCCAGCGCTGCATCGTGTCGGTGCCGCTGGACTCGGTCAGGCGATCCAGGGCATCGTAGACGTAGCCGCGGCTGCGGGCCAGGTCCTGCAGGTCGACGATGCCATCGATGCGCGAGGCGGCGTCATAGCTGTAGCTGCGCCGTCCTGCACTGTCGATCAGCACCGGCCGCAGGTCGAGATCGTGGCTGCGGGTCGTGCGGCTTCCGTCGCCCCAGCGCCAGCCCGACACCGGACCGAAGGGTTCGTAGGCAATCTGGTCGACCAGTACCGTGGTGCCGTTGAGGGTGACCCGGTCCGGGCGACCGTGGGCATGCGTATAGCCGATGCGCTGGCCGGACGGCGTCTCGATACCGGTCCTGTTCCCGTCGCTGTAACTGTAGCGCAGCGTCAGCACAATTCCATCCATGTTCTGCTCGCGGGTCAGCACCCGGCCCTGTGGGTCGTGTTCCCAGGACAGTGTCTGGCTGCCGTCGGTGATCGTCGCCAGACGCCCGATACCGTTGGCGCCGGTGTCGTGGGTGTAAATCCAGGTCGTGTCGCCGGTGTCGGTGCGGGTCATCCGACCCAGCGCGTCGTATTCGTAGCTGAGCGTATGTCCGCGTGCGTCGGTTCGCGTCCGCATGTTACCCGCGGCGTCATGCGTCATCGTCGTGCTCCCCGCGTCAGGACTGTCCTCGCGCACGCGGTTACCGAGTCCATCGTAGGTGTAGGTAGTCACCACGCCGCGCGGATCCTGTACCGCTATGATTCGGTCGAGCGCGTCGTAGGTGAACTCGGTGACGCCACCGAGCGCGTCGACGATTCGGGTCGGACGGTTGAGTGCGTCGTGAAGCTGCTCGGTATTGCGGCCCAGCGGCGCGAGCAATCCGGTGAGCTGACCGTTGCCGTCGTAGCTGTGCGTGGTCGTGACCTCCTCGGTGCCGGCGGCGCCGATCTCCTTCCACAGGCGGTTCAACTCGTCGAACACGCGCGTCTGCACCGCCCGGAGCTGGCCCTGATCGTCGAAGCGTTCCTCGGCTACCCTGTTGCCCATTGCGTCGAGGGTATAGGTGATCCGGTGCCCCTGGGCGTCGGCCACCTCGATCAGGCGGTTGGCGGCGTCGTAGCTGTATAAGACGAAGCTGCCGTCGGGAAAGGTGATGCGCGCGAGCTGGCCCGTGGGCGTATACGCGAAAGCAGTGGTCTCGCCCGCGATCGTCCGGGAAGTCAGATGCTGGCGGACATCGTAGGTGAGGCTGGTTGTAACGCCATTGGGATCGACGATGGTCAGGGGCTGACCATGACCGTTATACGAAGTGACATGGGTCACATGTCCGAGAGCGTTGGTCACGCTTGCCAGATTGCCGCTTGCGTCATAGGTGAAGGATGTGACGTCGGAGATGTCGGTCCGGGGGCCATTCACTGCCGCAAGCAGGCCCTTTCCGTTATAGCTGTAGCTCCAGGTTCGGGCGCTTCCCGTTTCGGGATCGATCTCCGTACGGGTGGCAAGCCGGCCACCTGAATACGTCTGCAAGGTCTGCTGCAAGTGTGCTCCGGCGGTGCCCTCGCCGGCAAAGGTATCGATCCGCACCGGTACGCGGAGCTCGGCGTGCCACTGCGTGCGTATCGTGCGCGCGGATGGCGTTCCATACGCCTCGATGCGCTGGGTTTCCCGTCCCCGCGCATCGTGCGTGTACTGGGTTACGTTCCCGTTGAAATCGGTGACCAGACGCCGATAGCCGTTGGCATCGTAGGTCACTGACTGCACATCGCTCCCGCAACTCTGACATTTGCCGCCGCTGATCGACGCGATTCTGGCGACCCCGTGCTGAACCCGGAACCGGTAGACACGCGATGTTCCCAGTGCGTCGGTGACCGTACGCGAGCCATCGGAATGGTACTGAAAATCCACCCGATTGACGTTGTCGAGATCATCGGGTGCGAGCTGGGAACGAACGACACGATCGCCCGAATACCACCAGCTCGCGTAACGCGTCCCGGCCTCGTCGACGATCCCCGTGAGTGCGGCGCGTGGTGTGCTCGATGTCACATGACCGCTTTCGTCGTAGTGATAGCGGCGCGAAGCGTTCTCGGCGTGGCTCTGCGGATCCGCCGGGTTGTCATGAGCGTGCGGATAAACGACCCGGGTGAGCAGGCCATCGTCGTAGCGAAATTGGTAAATGTCGCCGCTCGGTTGAACCGTCATTCGAGCCAGGTTACCGTCGTCGCCATAGTGGAAATCGAGCGACTGCCCCGGGAAAGGTCCCGTGACCCGATCGAGGGTCGTGGGTGACCCGTCGCCCCCCTCCTCGGGTGTCAGACCATACGTCAGGGTTTGCTCGAATCCTTCGCGGCTCACGATCCGGATCAGCCGCCCCGAGGCATCGTACTCCTCGGTTTCGTCGTTGCGGTTACGGTAACGCCAGCCTTCGATGAAACCACCGACAGCTTCAACAGACTCGAGCATTTCCGGGATATCCCCGTCACCGACCCATTGTCCCTGTGCGTTCTCGCGGAAGAAATATTCGTTTCCATTCGGACGTACCACGGTGGCCCATCGAATGCCGCTTCTCTCAACCAACAGGATTTCCCGCGAGTACGTGTGCCGCCAGTTTGGTCCCAGGTTGCTTGGCCGAATATGTGTCCCATCGAAGTAGTTGCGGTGACCGCTGGAATAGAAACGCGTGAATTCCAGCGGAAACTGCCCATAGGCTCGGTAATCCAACTCGCGCTGAAGTTTCTTTCCGGTGCTGGAGTGCACAGGGTTCGAACCATTCGGCGCTGCAGGGCATTCGTTGTTGTTCTTGTGCGCTGTGATGTCGCCTGCGGGCAGCACGCATTGGCCACCCTCGTTCCGATAACCGTCAGGGCAGGATACCTGCCTCGAGCGCCGTGCCATGTAATCGGTGTTGGAAGAGTCGCCGACTTCGACAAGGGCCAGATTGGAGGATTCCACGCCAAGGGTGAAGCGCATGCCGCCGCTCCAGGCGCCCGTACAGCTGATACTCGCCCCCGGCGGCTGCCACCCCTGGAGTCGTGCGGTGCGATTACCCTCGCGAGCCGAGACGCGCGGTTCGATCACCCCCTCGCTGAGCCATGGCCTCGGGTGAGCCATGTCGACACAGGTCGGCCAAGGATTCTGCACCTTCCAGGTGCCGCCATCAAGATGGATGCAGTCGGCCCGCCAGGTCGAGGCATTGTGAAAGTTGGTGCATTTGCCGACGGTGTGCAGCCAGGCACCCACACGCGGGGGCGCGGTATTCGCCGCTGCCACGGTGCTTGTGATTGACAGGGAAAGAACAAAGGCGACCGCGAGGTACGCGGCACCACTCAGCTTGACGTACGGGAACATGGCTCTCCTCCTTGAGCTGACCAAGCCATCCATTGGCTTTCCGCCTCGCAACCAGTGCGAGCAAGACACCCTTGAAACGTCGATAGGTGCGAACGATGAGTATCCCTGCGGAGGTGCGCCGGGTCAAGCGCCGGATCCATCGGTCAACGCCGCGACTTGAACTGTTCCACCGGGTCCGGCACCCTTTGCCGGTCGCGCAACGGCGATCCGCGGTTTACGGCGCTTGCAACGCCCGTTCGCACCCGAATGACGAGAATACGACGCGACCCCCAGGGCGCGCTTGGAGGATGGCTTGATGGATCTGGAACGCATGCTTGGCCTGGGCGCAACCCCGGCCGACCCCGAGGCGGAACGCCGCGAACTGCAGTTGTACATCAACCTGAAACTCGCCTCGTCGGGCCAGCCAACCCTCCTGACAGGCGAGATGGCTGAATTCCTGGATACGGCCCAGGACCTCCTCAAGTCCTATCGGGAGAAGAACCGGCTGCTATCGCACCATCATTGCCCGGCGGACCGGCGCATTCAGCGTTTCCTCGAACGGTTTCTGCATGGCGTTGAAATCGGCACGATTCCGACCTTGCCCACGCAAACGTTCATCCTCGACCGGCACGGTGTGGCACGCGAGTTGTCGCTGCCCATCGATGGTGACGAATTTCATTCGGAGATTCTGTCGAGCTACCGGGTACGCCAGGGTGTTTTGCACAATCCCGACAAGGACCGGCGCACGACCGAGGGTTCCTTTCACGTGGCGGAAGGCGGATTGCCGATTCCCGGCGACAAGAAAGCCGTTCCCCGCAAGACCTTCGCACGCCTGCTGGCTCACGCCCTTACTCCACCCTCCGACCTGCTCACCCTGCCATTCACCGCGAACGCCCATCATCCGGCGCGGATGTTCGTTTCGCTGCTCCTTCGCCCAACCGTTTGCCCTGAAATTCCGCACCGCGAGGCGGAAAAGACGATGGAGATCCGATTCTTCGCACCCGGGAACCTGGTCAGCAACCTCGATTTCGTCGAGAGCATCTTCGGCAACGGCGGCAACCCCAGCCTGCCCGAATTCGATGCGGCGCTGGACGTCGAACACTGGACTGGACATACCGGCTGCGTGATTCTCGCACCGCACCTGATCCGATTCAGCAAGAAGGAACTGGGCCTGCCGCATTGGGATGACGCCAGTGCCCGCCAACGCGCTGAAGGCATGTGCTGGCGCGACGAAACGGAGTTGTACAACGACGGGCAGGCATTCAAGATCACCGCCCGCGACGAATCCGGGGTCATCGTGACCGTTATCGCCGACAATTACTTCGGCTATTGCAAGAAAGAGGTCAAGACCCAGATCAGCTTCTCCGCGAATCTGTATGGCCTGGCCGAGGAAGAGCACGCCGGGGGCGCACTCGCCTTCCGGCGCCGCAACCATGGCGAGGAATACGGGGTGGACAGCCGCACCCGCGAGGCCGGCTACACCTATGCGGACATGGTCGAACGCTACGGATCGATCATGGAAGTACGGCCGGAAGGATACGCCGTGGACCGGCGCCATCCCGAGATCATCTATGTACCCCAGGATCTTCGGATGTCGCTCAACGCTCAGACTATAACCTGGGAACACGAGGGGCAGCCGCGGTCCATTCGGCTGCAGCCGGGCAAGATCTACATGCAGCCCAATGGGTACAGGGTGGAAATGGTGCGACATCCCGGCGCACCGTCGTGGCGTCTGGTCGGTACAGACCCGGAAGGCACGTTCTGTCACAAGCCATGCACCGTATCCGGGGGCGGCAAGAGCGAAATTTCCAAGTCGATCGAGGATGCCGTGATCTTCGGACCGCTGTTCGTCGATGACCTGCGCAAGGATCTCGACCGCGTGCAGGAAATCTTCGACCGCGACTACAACACCCGTTTCCGCCCGGGCTTCGAACACGAGGATCACGCTCCCGAGCGCAAGCCGTTGAGCCCCAACCGCAGCCTCGGCTCCGTGATCAAGTTGCTGACACCCTCGAAAAGCTACACGGACGAATACAACCAGTGGCTGGAATCCATTCCCCCGCGAATTCTGGCACTGGTCTTCCTGATCAAGCGGTTTTACCGTCAGGAATGGGGCAATGACTGGCGCGGGCACCTGTCGGTGGACGAAGTCGACGGCGCCCCCGGCCACGAACTCAAGCTACACGGGCGGCGCATCATTGCTACCTATCTGCGCCTGGGCTTCGATACCGAGGGCAAGTGGCGCACATTCAAGGTTCGCCAGGACTATATTCCGGCCGAAAAGGTGCAGATGGAGGACGACATCAGCGCCAGTGTGGTCGTACCCGCGACCTGCCTGACCTCGGCGCCTCCTGACGACGGCAAACAGCGTAGCCACAAGCTCGTCAGGAACTGCGAATACCGTCTGTTTCAACGGCCGGACGAGGCCATCCACCCCGGTTTCGACCGACAGACGGAGTCCGACATCGCGCGGAGTGGGAATTTTCTGGCCAATTTCGAACCGCTGCGTGACGACAGCCTGGCCGAGGTCACTCAGGATGTACTGACCTTCTGCAATTTCACCGATCCGATGCGGGATCTGCTGCTGGAAGCCGAGCGCGCCGGTGGTTACGTGGTCTCGTCGGCCCATCCGCGTCTGGTCGACGGGAAACCATCGAAAAACCCGCGGTACCTGCAGACCCGACCCGACCTGGTCCGACCCGAACGCCGCTACGTTGCCGAGATGGGCGGGCGCTTCCACCGCAAGCTTCCATTGGAGGAAACGCTGTGCCTGCCAGTGGACGCGGTTTTGACGGGACGGCGGAACAACCCGCCGGAACCCGGAATCCGTCCCCTGGCAGTCTACAACCCGATCCACTATCAGGAACTGCCCGAGTTGTTCATGGATTTCGTCTGCTCGCTGACCGGAAAATCCCCGTCGACCACCGGGGCCGGTAGCGAGGGGGCTCTCACCAAGGGGCCGTTCAACGCATTGCGACCCACCGCCGATCTGAACAACGCGCTCGTTTCGTACATTCTCACGGGCTATGCCGGCTTCTCCAGTTCGGCCGGACACATTGGGCCGTACATGCGCGTGGATCACGATGTCAGCCTGTTGATCCCGGAGATCTGGGCCCGTCTGGACACAAAGGAACGGGACCCTGGCTTCATGATCGAGCAAGGCTATCTGGAACCGATGAAAGACTTTTCGCACCGTGGTAAGACCGTGCTCGCCAGCCGACTCGGTTACCGCATCACGGATCGCTTCGTGCACAATTTCATGGGCAAGATTTTCGACAACCCCAGCGCCGTGTTCACCGACGCGATCCTTCGTCCGGAAACACAGGATCTGGACGTATTCGCCGACGGTGTGGGCAACATCGTCGAAGCTCAACAACGCGTTGCGCAACGATATCTGGACGACGGCTGCCTGGATGATGCCTGCCCGCCGCTGCGGGCATTGCTGCACATCATGGCCGAAGGGCACTTCCAGGGCCGCGATGTACATGATCCCGAAATCCGCGCCATGTTCACCCGCGAATATCTCCTTGGGTCGGAATGGTATCGGGAACGCCTCGAAACCAAACAGCGACGCGACACCAAGCTATGGCAGCGCCATGTGGAGAGTCTGCAGGCGTTTCTGACTCTGGAAAGCCATACCGACGAAGCCGAGCGCCTCGGAATCAAAAAGCGCCTCGACGCGGCAAAAAGGAAACTTTCCGAAGTGCGCGGCGATGACTACCTGAGGAGTTTGATCGGAACCATTGGCGCCGATCCGCTCGGCCCCTCGCGTCACCGCCTGGAACTGCCCGAACCCCAGCGCCAGGTGGCTTGACCCCACCACGACAAGGTTTTCGCAAGCGGCAATGCCGGCCCGTGCCACTCGGGCCGGCGACCGGAATCAGGAAACGCTGCCGAAGCTCCGGCTCGATGCCTCCGGTGGTGGTTCGAGACCGGCAAGCCGGCATCCCTGCGCGACCGGACCACCGGGTAGCAGTTCATAAAGATGCTTGCGCCCGCCGGCGGCATGGAAGTGCTCCTCCAGCGCGTCATGTAATTCGCGCATATTGATGCGCGGCGAATCATCGTGACGGTGGAAAAACTCCTGCAGCGCACGGATTACTTCCCAGTGCTCAGAGGTCAGTTCAAAACCATCCTCACTGGCGACACGTTCGGCATCCGCGCGGCTCCAGTCCGCCGGTGCATGAGGAAACTCAGGGTCGCGTCTGATCGCGCCCGGGTTCAGGACTTCCTGCATAAGGTTTTCGGCCATTCCTCGTTCTCCTTTTCTTTGCGTGAAAGAATCCGCGTAGGGTGCCGTGAGGAGCAGCCGCACCGATACCGCGCCAGGATACTCTCTCGACTTCCAGGCCTCGAACGGTGCAATTCGCCGCGCCCATTGCCACCCTGCACTTTCCATCGTCGGCGTTGCCACGCCTTGGCGCGCCAGGAACTCACATACCTTGCGCTCGCACCCTCGCCCTCAAGTATAGACAGCCGACACGCAACCGCCGACGCGTAACGTAAGGTCGCTGTGGCAACTGCGAAACGGTTCAGTACAGAAAATCCGGAAGATAGGATCGAAGGGCTTCAGGGTCCTCGACCTTCACCACATTCTTCGCGACCTCGGCCCGGACGCACTGGGCAACTTGCCGCCCCATGAACTCTCGCAGCGCCCCAAGAAACGAAGGGGAAGCAACGATGACCAGATGCTTGAAGGTGCCCTCGTGATGGGCCGACTTGAGCCGCTCGGCAACCATGCGGGCGAAGCGGTTGCGTTCCTGATGCGCAGGGTCGGTCGGCTCTTCGAACGCATGCCGGCCATCACCGCTGGCACTGGCCCAGCCCCTCCCCGGGCGATCGGATACGAGATCCTGATTCTGTGCTCGAGATTCGCTGTGCGAAAGCGCTTCCACATCGGCAATTCCGTGGCACGCACGTCCCTCGCATCGCAGGATGCGTGCACGTGCCGCGTCTGCAACCACAATCCAGACAGTGTCCATTCAGATCCTCCAGTTCGGAAACAAGCGATGCCCTGGTGGGCCGGGGGTCGTCCAAAAGGATTCAAGAACCGGCCAGAGCCGATGGGCTTGTGAGTTTGGAGCGTCCCCCTCATGGGAGTGTAGATGTTCGGGCGACAACTGGTGCACTCCGGCACGGGCATGGTGGATGCCGGCGTAGGCAGGGCCGGCGTGGTATCGGTGCGGTTCGGCTGCGCCTCACGGCACCCTGCGTGGGTTCTTTCACGCTGACCAGGAAAGCCGAAGCCCAAGGTGGCGCTTCAGATCGAGCCGGGCCAGCGACGCCTCACCACCAGAAAACGCGCCTCCGCGGCCGGATTGGCAGGCGCCCGCGCCAGTACTGGATCAGCAGGAACCCGAACAGCATGCCGCCCAGATGCGCGAAATGGGCAACGCCCGCAATGGTGCCGGTGATCCCCGCAAACAACTCGAAAGCACCGTAACCGATCACGAAATACTTCGCTCGGATCGGCACCGGCAACAGGAGGAAAATCAGTCTCTGGTTGGGAAACATCATGCCGAACGCGAGGAGAATTCCGAATACACCACCCGAAGCGCCGATCGTCGGATAGATCTCGGCGTTCAGCACTCCGTAGGAAGCCACCGCAAGCTGAATCAGACCGGCACCGACGACACAGAAGAAGTAATAGATCGCGAACAGACGCGACCCCCAGGCGTTCTCCAGCTGCACGCCGAGCATCCACATCGCGAACAGGTTCAGGAACAGGTGCAGGATTCCGCCATGCAGAAAACCGTAGCTGACGAGCTGATAGATCTGAAACGGTGGAACCCGTACCAGTTCGCCGTCCTGTTCGATGACCTCGGGGCTGCCCGCGGGCCAGAGTGCAAAGTTCAGCAGCAGGGGTTCAAAGGCGAACAACTGCAGTACGAACACGAGGGCATTGGTGATCAGCAGAAAGCTGATCACCGGGGGGAAAAGTGTGGGCCGTGGTTGCGGCTGCTCCATCATCGCGAACAATCCCTCGGGTGGCTGTGGCTACGCGCGCAAGCACAAGTCAATTGTTCAGCGCTCTGGCCGCGACCGGGAATCCCCCATTGGCGGACTGGCGCCTGTCGGCCGGGGCCGACCCTGGTCAGTTGACCGGCAGCCGCGCCCGCAGTTCGTCGCGATCAAACCACCAATGATGACCGACGATGGCATCAAGCATCCGTGCCAGTCGCTGCAACAGGGTGTCGGTATTGTTCAGTTCATACATCTCGATCCAGGTATCAAGGGTTTCCTGATCCTCGATCCCGCGATGTCGGCGCGCGACACGGGCAATGATCTGCGTGGTCAGAAACATGAGGCTATCCCGTTCCCTGCCCTCGGCGCGCAACCCGGCAATGTAGTGGGCCAACATTGCCGCGACGGCGGCCCCATCGGCCTGCTCCGGGGTTTCGTCGACGATATGACCAAGCATGGTCACCGTAGTCTGAGCCTTGACCGGGTAAGTTACACTGAGCCAGACCCCGTGACCCAGGGCAACGATGGAATCGTCCTGCTCGGCCCGGTACAGAACATCGCAGGCCTC
>SLHN01000094.1 GCA_007136145.1 Thioalkalivibrio sp. | reverse complement strand
AATTCGTCTTCTAAGGCGATTGCCGGAAAACAAGGTACCGGGTTGCGCCGGATTTTTGTTCGTCGGCAAGGCGTCCTTCCGGGCGCATGGTGGTTCCATGCAACCGGGAGGGCTACGCAGCGGACGGACGAAAAGACCAGCAAGACGGTATCTTGTTTGACAGAAATCGCCTGACAGCGGCATCGCGGCGGATCGGCCAGAATCCAGCTTCGCGCCCCGTGCAGGAACACTCGGGTTACCCCCAAAATCGGCTCGGGCTCTGATAGCATAGAGCGCTCCCTGCCCCGGAAACGATGTCATGAAGATGCTCCGCACCCTGAGTGCCGCCACTTTCGCCTTCACCCTCTGGGCAGTCCCTGTTCAGGCCGAGGATCTGATTCAGGTCTTCGAGCGTGCCCAGGAACAGGACGCCGAGTTACGCGCGGCCGAGGCCGAATACCGATCCATCCTCGAGGCCCGGCCACTGGCCCGTTCGGCATTGCTACCCCAGATCTCGGCCGATGCCGAGCTCGGCGCGTTCTATTCCGACCCCGACGGCAGCTCCAGCGTCGATGGCACGCGCCGCAATCTCGGTCTCCAGCTGGATCAGAGTCTGTTTGATCGCCGTAACAGCATTGGAGTCCGCCAGGCCGACCTCCAGATCGAACGCGCGGCCGCCAATCTGGATGCGGCGCGTCAGGATCTGATCCTGCGTGTCGCCGACCGCTATTTCGGCGTCATGGTCGCCAAGGAAACCCTCGATTTTCGTCGTGCCGAGCGCGAGGCGATCAGCCGCCAGCTCGATCAGACACAACGCCGCTTCGACGTCGGCCTGATCGCGATCACCGACGTCAAGGAAGC
This sequence comes from Thioalkalivibrio sp., assembly GCA_007136145.1. Lineage (GTDB taxonomy): Bacteria > Pseudomonadota > Gammaproteobacteria > Ectothiorhodospirales > Ectothiorhodospiraceae > Thioalkalivibrio. The sequence goes on along the minus strand of SLHN01000094.1, from coordinate 9,275 downwards.
GCAGGCGCAGTTCGACCTCGCCGTCGCCGCCGAGATCGAGGCTGAGAACGCTTTGGATCTCGCCAACGAACAGCTGGCAGTAATCACCAATCGCTACTACGACCGGCTCGCCGCCCTCGGGGACAAGCTGGATATGGTCAACCCGGAACCAGCCGATCCGCAGCAATGGGTCGCGGCCGCATTGGAAACCAACCAGGAACTCAGAGCCCAGAGGCTCGCGACCGAAACGGCTCGCGAGCAGATCGCGCGTCAACGAGCAGAGGGATCGCCCACCGTTGGCCTCGGCGCATCGGTCAGTGATACCGGCTATTCCGGGGTCAGCGGACCCGCGAGCAGTCAGTTCAACGACCGGACCGAGGCTCAGATCGGCCTGCGCCTGCGGATACCGCTGTACACTGGCGGCCGAGTGAGTGCCCTTACGCGGGAAGCCCGTGAAGAGTTCGAAGCAGCACAGGAAGGATTGGTGCTGACCGAGCGCCGCACGGTACAGAACACGCGTAGCAGCTATCTTTCAGTGATCGCGAATGCCTCGCGCGCCCGCGCGCTGGCACAGGCCCTGGAGTCCACGCGGGCCGCTTTCGAGTCGGCCGAAGCGGGTTTCGAGGTAGGCACGCGTACCCAGGTCGACGTACTGCTTGCCCTGCGCGAAGTCTTCCGCGCCGAACGCGACTACGCCGAGGCCCGCTACGGTTATCTGCTCGAGACCCTGCGGCTGCAGCGGGCGATCGGCACTCTGACCGTTGCGGATCTGCAACGCATCAATCAGTTTCTGGAATAACCGATGGGCGTTGGGAATTCGGGCATGGGACCAGCCCGGCTGTGTGAGCGCAAGCATTCGCGGCTGTTGCTGATCGACCTGCAGGAACGCCTTCTGGATGCCATGCCGGACGATGAACGCGCTTCCGTCGAGCGGAACACGGGCCGCCTGATCGAAGCCGCGCGTATGCTTGATGTCCCGATCGAGACGACCTTGCAGTACCCACGGGGCCTCGGCCCAATCAGCGGGGCGCTGGATGGTTTACTCGAATACGGCGACGGTCGTACCGAGAAGACGGCCTTCTCGTGCTGCGCCGACCAGGATCTGGTTCGCCGTCTCACCGGCGCGGACGTGATCATCTGCGGCACCGAGACGCATGTCTGCGTGCTCCAAACGACGCTGGAGCTGCTCGCCGCGGGAGAAAGCGTTTTCGTGGTCGCGGATGCGGTCTGCAGCCGTGATCCCAGACTCAAGGTCAATGGCATCGAACGCATGAGGGCCGCCGGCGCGGTGATAACCAACCACGAGTCCGTACTGTTCGAATGGCTGCGCGACTCCGGCGACCCGCGGTTTCGCGCGGTCAGCCGGCTGATCCGCTGAGCCGCGCTGGCCGCCAGGCGCCCCTGAGGGAGGGCACACGGTTGCCCTGCCCGTCGTTCAGACGAAAGGATCCTTGCAATGCGCGTCATGGGTAGTCTACTTCTCGGAGTCTGGCTGGTCCTGTATGGGCTACGCGGACTCCTGCACCTGCAGTTCCAGTACGACCACTATGTGATGAGCGCCCTCGCTCTCACGGCCGGTGTGCTGTTGATCCTGAGACGGTAACCAAGACATGCGCCTGACCCCAACCGAATACCGGAACCTGCCCCACCGGCGAATCACCCTCCTGGGCATGTCGGGCGTTGGCAAGACACATCTGTCCAACATGCTGCGGCGCGAGGACTGGTTTCACTACTCCGGGGATTACCGCATCGGCACCCGCTACCTGAGCGAACCGATTCTGGACAATATCAAGGCGCAGGCCATGCAGGTGCCATTCCTGCGCACCTTGCTGCGAACCGATTCGATCCAAATCATCAACAACATCACCGTTGACAATCTCAATCCGGTCTCCAGCTTCCTGGGCAAGCTCGGCAACCCCGAGCGCGGAGGGCTGTCGCTGACCGAATTCAAGCGGCGTCAGGCCCTGCATCACGAAGCGGAGGTACGGGCCATGCTGGACGTTCCGGATTTCATCCGGAAAGCCGAGACACTGTTTGGCTATCCGCATTTCATCAACGATGCCGGTGGATCGATGAGCGAGCTCGAGTCCCCCGAAGTCATGGAAACCCTGACCCAGCACACCCTGATCATTTACATCAAGGCGTCCGACCAGAACGAGCGCGAGTTGATCGCGCGCGCGGAGCGCGACCCGAAGCCGCTGTACTATCGCGAAGCCTTCCTCGATGAACACCTGAACCGCTACATGCTCGAACGTGACCTCGAATACGTTGCGCAGATCGACCCCGACGACTTCGTGCGCTGGGTCTTCCCGCACCTGTTCCGCGCGCGTCTCCCCCGTTATGAAGCCATCGCCCGCGACCACGGTTACACGATCCTGAGCAGCGAGCTCGCGCGGATCAGCAACGCTGCCGAGTTCGATGATCTGGTGGAACAGGCGCTGGAACGCGAGGGGATCCACTGATGCCACTGGTCGCGCATACCGACCTGCCCGCGTTTTCACGGCTGCGTGAAGAGGGCGGAACCGTGTTGCCGTCTCATTACGCGCTGCACCAGGACATCAGGGCCATGCATATCGGCTTGCTGAACATGATGCCCGATGCCGCGCTCGCGGCCACGGAGCGCCAGTTCTTCCGCCTGGTCGGCGAGAGCAATCAGATCGCGCAGTTCTACATGCATCCGTTCACCCTAGCGGAACTGCCGCGTGGGCCAGGCGGCCGAGCCCATGTCGAGCAGTACTACGAGACGTTCGAGACCATCAAGCAGGCGGGCCTGGATGCGTTGATCATCACCGGTGCCAATGTCAACCAGCCCGACCTGGCGATGGAGCCGTTCTGGGAGCCATTGGCCGAAGTCGTCGACTGGGCCTGGAACAATGTAACCTCGACGCTTTGCTCGTGCCTGGCCACCCATGCAGTGATGCAGGCGCGCTACGGTGAGCGACGCCGGCATCGCGGATCGAAGCTCTGGGGCGTTTTCGACCACCGGGTTGTCGATCGCGGGCATCCTCTCGTGGCCGGGGTCAATACCCGCTTCGACGTGCCTCATTCCCGGTTCAACGACGTCTCGCGCGAGCAGTTCGAACGCCATGGACTGAAGGTCCTGGTCGAGAGTGAACGTGCCGGCGTGCACCTGGCGGTGTCGCGCGATGGCTTTCGCATGGTCTTCTTCCAGGGGCACCCCGAGTACGACAGCATTAGCCTCCTGAAGGAATACAAGCGCGAGGTCGGCCGCTTCATCAACGGTGAACGCGAGGACTTCCCGCCGCTTCCGGAGAACTACCTGGCGCCGCAGGCGGCCGCGATCCTGGACGAGCACCGCGAAAGAGTGGTGCTCTCCCTGCAACGGCGGGCGCCGGCTCCGCAAATGCCGGAGACCTTGCTGCTCGACCGCCTCGACAATACCTGGCACGACAGTGCATTGGCGGTTGTGAACAACTGGATCGGTAATGTCTACCAGCTGACCCACCACGATCGCCGGATACCCTTCCGCCACGGTATCGACCCCGACGATCCGCTCGGCTGGCGCCGCTGACCACGGCAGGCATCGATCGAGAGCAACGTGCAAGAAATTCATCCTGGCGAAAGGCCGCTGATAGGCCTGTACGAGACGATTGCGGGCGACGAGGACGCACGGGTATGCAAGGACATCCCGGAAGCGGCGTGTAACGCACAGCCGGTCAATTTCTTCGTGCACCTGGTTTCCAATACCCTGAGCAAGATCGGCGACGAGCTCGCGTCGGCACGCCTGGTGTTGGCCTGGATGCTCGGCGCACTGGGCGCGCCCGCGGCCTTCGCCGGGTTTCTGGTGCCGATCCGCGAATCGGGCTCGCTGATGCCGCAGCTCTTCGTGGCAGCAGCCATCCGCAGGCAACCGGTGCGCAAGTGGTTCTGGGTCGCGGGCAGCGTCGGCCAAGGGATCGCCGTGGCCCTGATGGCGGTGGTTGCCCTGACACTCGAAGGCGCGGCGGCAGGCTGGGCGATACTCCTTCTGCTGGCACTGTTCGCGCTGTCGCGGGGCGTGAACTCGGTGGCGTCGAAAGACGTTCTCGGAAAAACCATCGCCAGAACCCGCCGCGGAACAGTGATGGGGTACGCCGCCTCCGCAGCCGGCTTCGCGACACTGGGCCTGGGCCTCTACCTGAGTCTGGCCCAGCTGGAGGAAGCCGGAATCGGGGTGTTCGTGGCGCTGCTCGCGGCAGCCGCCGGGGTATGGTGGCTTTCCGCGCTGACCTTTGCCGGTCTGCACGAGCAGCCGGGAGCCACCGAGGGTGGCGGCAACGCGATCTCCGAGGCATTGCGCTCGCTGAGCCTACTCTGGCATGACCACGATTTCGGCCACTTCGTGCTCACCCGTGCCCTGCTGATGAGCACTGCCCTGGCGCTGCCGTTCTACGTGCTGCTCGCCGAGGATGCGACCTCGGGCAGCTTCGTCACGCTGGGCCTGCTGATCGTGGCAACCGGCCTCGCGTCCGCGCTCAGCGCACCGATCTGGGGCTGGGCGTCGGACCGTTCGTCACGCTGGGTTCTGATCGTCTCCGGGCTGATTGCCGGGTGCCTGGGTATCGGGCTCGCATTGGTGAGCTGGTCCGGGCTGACCTACGCCCTCGATGGCTGGTTCCATGCCGCATTGTTCTTTATCCTCGGGATCAGCCACGCTGGTGTGCGCCTTGGCCGCAAGACCTACCTGGTCGACATGGCCACCCAGGAAACCCGCGCCGCCTTCACCGCGGTCAGCAACACGGTGATCGGGGTCCTGCTGCTGTTCGGAGGCCTGTTCGGCCTCGTTGCCCAGCTTGCGGGAACCGAGTTCGCGATCCTGCTGCTCGCTCTGTTCAGTCTCGCCGGCGCGATCAGCGCCTGGCGCATGCCCGAGGTATGACCTGTTGGCACTGATGACCCTGAAAGGTATACGCCTGGCCTACGGCATGGCATCGCTGCTCGACGGCATCGACATGAGCCTGGAGCCGGGAGAGCGGGTCTGTGTTGCCGGACGCAATGGTGAAGGCAAGTCGACACTGCTGAAGATCCTGGCCGGCGAGATCGCGCCCGACTCCGGGGAAATCACGCGCAGGGACGGTCTGGTCACCGCGTATCTGACCCAGGAGCTGCCCGAGGACGTGCATGGCAGCATCTTCGACGTGGTGGCCGAAGGTCTGGGCAGCAACGGATTGCTGCTGGAAAAATTCCACCACCTGAGTCTGGAAGCCGCCCAGGGTGACCTGAAGGCCCTGGAGGCGATGGGGCAGGTCCAGGCCGAACTGGACGCGGTGGACGGCTGGTCCCTGCAGAATCGAGTGGAAACCACGCTTTCGCGCCTCGAACTGCCGGCGGACCAGCCCTTTGCCGAGCTCTCGGGCGGGTTGCGGCGCCGGGTCTGGCTGGCTCGGGAGCTGGTACGGGCACCCGACCTGCTGCTGCTCGACGAGCCGACCAACCACCTCGACATCGCTGCAATCGCCTGGCTCGAGGGTATGCTCGCGGGCACCGCGATGACCGTGGTATTCATCACCCACGACCGCAGTTTCATGGAACGCCTCGCCACCCGAATCCTCGAACTCGACCGCGGCCGATTGTACGAACATCCTCCCAGCCTCGAGGCCTTCCGCCAGCGCCAGGCCGAGCGCCTGGAGACCGAGGTCCGACAGCGTGCCGAGTTCGACAAGAAATTGGCCCAGGAGGAAACCTGGGTTCGGCAGGGTATCAAGGCACGACGGACCCGCAACGAAGGCCGAGTCCGGGCGCTGGAGAATCTGCGTCGCCAGCGCGCGGAGCGCAGGGAGCGACAAGGGCAGGTACGTCTGGCCCTGAGCCCTGAACAGCGGTCTGGCAAGCGCGTGATCGAGGCCGAGAACGCCAGCTTCGGTTACCCCGGGAAAACGGTGGTGCACGAGCTCGATCTGCTGCTGCAGCGGGGCGATCGGCTCGGTATCGTCGGACCCAACGGTGTCGGCAAGACGACCCTGCTCCGCGGCCTGATCGGGCAGTTACCCCCAATCTCGGGGACCGTGACCCTGGGTACCCAGCTCGAGATCGCCTATTTCGACCAGACCCGAGCACAACTGGACGAACGTGCCTCGGTACAGGACGCGGTCGGCGAAGGCCGCGACCGGGTCACGGTAAACGGCAACACCCGCCACATCCTGAGCTACCTGGAGGATTTCCTGTTCCCACCGGCACGGTCGCGGCAACCGGTGTCCGCGCTGTCGGGCGGCGAGCGCAATCGCCTGCTACTGGCCAAGCTCTTTCTGCGCCCGGCGAATCTGCTGATCCTCGATGAGCCCACCAACGATCTCGATGTCGAGACACTGGAGTTACTGGAAACCCTGCTGATCGAGTACACCGGAACGGTGATGGTGGTAAGCCACGATCGCGCCTTCCTCGACAACGTGGTCACCAGCACCCTGGTACTCGACGGCAAAGGGGGCGCGGAGGAATTCGTCGGCGGCTGGTCCGATCTGCCGGCGCGCGTAACGGCGCCGTTACTAGAAACACGCATCCAGGCGCCGGAACGTTCCACCGTCCCACCCGCTCCGTCCAGCGAACCGCGGCCGACAGCACGTGCCGCTCCCGCAACCCGAAAACTGTCCTACAAGGAGGCTCGGGAACTCGAGCAATTGCCCGCGCGCATCGAGCGTTTGGAAGCACAGCGCGAAGACCTGGCCTCCCGCCTTTCGGATCCGGAGACGTTCCGGGGATCCCTGGAACGTATTCAGGAATTGCAACGCGAACTCGACACTCTGGAAAAGGAGCTCGCCACGGCCTACGCGCGCTGGGAGGCGCTCGAGGCCCCGGCATGAGCGATCGCCCTCACGGCCCGACGTAAAGAACGAATCACGCCGGCGCGCCCGGACTCATCCGACAGCGCACACAGCTCTGGCCAGCCACGGAGTTCCAGCACCGCCGCCGTGAGCAGCAGGCGTTCACGCTCGCCCAACCGCTGGAGAACCACGGGCTCGGCCCGCAACCAACGGTGGAGCGCCGGCAGAGCAAGCTCGAAAGGCCGCTGGCTTTCGGCAAAGCCCCGCACCGAGTCCATGTCCGCGCGCGCACCACACCCATGCGGTCGCGGCAGACCCTGTTGCACAACCGCCATCGTATCGGGTTCCAACTCGCGCAGCGGCCCCTGGCACCAGACCGACCAATCGGCCGCCACCCGCGCGGCAAGTGTATCCAGTGCCGCACCCGCATCGGGGTTCGCGCCGCGTACCACCACTGCCGCGTGCAGCCCGCTCGTGGTTTCGCGCCGGAAGCCCACCCTCAGGGTTCGGTACCCCGCGGAGTTCCAGAAACGCAGCAAGTCGGGCCGGGCCCCGAAGCTGGCACCGACCATTGCGAACCCCTCGCGCCGGGCCAGCCGCAGCACCGCCGCCAGCATCCGCTTACCCAGTCCACGGCGCTGCCATTGAGGATGCACCGCGATCCGCGCAACCCGCAGGGCCGGCCACCCCGCGGCGGCAAACGCCCCGTGTGCAGCCAGCACACAAGGCAGAAAATGCCCCAATGGGCGTCGCTCACCACTCCAGACGGCGCGAGCCAATACGCGATCGAGTCCTGTTTCGGTGCGTGCAAGAACCACCCCCAGCAATTCGCCTCCGGATACCGCTCGAAGAAGCCCGATGAAACCGCCATCGCCATCGAGCCAACGTTGCAGGTCTGACGGCCGAGTCCGGTAATGGGCATGCGAAAGAAGCCCGACGACCGCCGCAAGTCGTTGGTCGCTCCGCGCGAGTTCCTTCCCCGAAAGCCAACGCATATGTACCGGCGGGAGCTCCCTGGACGCCTTCGTCTGCGCCTCCGCGTCCATGAGAAACAACCGGGTGATCCAATCCTCGAGGGGATCATTCCGGGGCCACCGGGCCGGCTGCTCCAGTTGGAGCTCGCGCAGACGCCGCCCCTGCTGTCGCAGAGCTTCGAGGAAACGCAGGGAAAACCCCCGGCCACTGCCCTCGAAACCCGCCGTCGTCGTCGCGAAAATCGACCTCGGAGCCAGCTCGGACAACACCAGCAGACGGTGGACCGGCATTGCCGCCGCCTCGTCGACCACCAGTAGATCAGGCACATGATGCCCCGCGAGAAGCTCCTGCGGAGCCACGTAGACATCCGGGGATTTGACGCTGCGTGATGACCCCGGCTTCGAGTCCAGTCTTCGCAGCAATGGTCGAATTGCCGCGGGGTTCGGTGCGGTCACGAGTAGGTGGTCGCTGGAATGGGTTTGCCAGTGTCCGACCAGTTCACCCAGAAGGGTCGACTTACCCCTGCCACGCGGCGCGGTGACCACCACGGTCGACCGGTGACTTTGGCCGGGCCACTCCGCCAATTGCTGAAAAATGCGCGCCTGATCGGCATTCAGGCGCAACTTCGCGGTCCGACGAATCGGCCGGGGGGTCGGCAGTGGGTCGTCCGTATCCAGCCACTCGACGAAGTCCTCATTCAGGAAACGTTTCAGGCGCAAGGAGAACGGCGTAGGGGTCAGTGAACCCACCAGCAACAGGAACACGCCACCACCCCGTACCAGGCCAGCCGCAATCGCCAGGGCGTCGCCAGGCAGGTCGGAACCTGTTTCGAACACCAATGCGTCGAGTTCGCGCCCGAGCCAGTGCGCCGCCTGTGCCGGATGCACACCGCCGATACCCGGCGGTATCCGTGCGCCGATCCAGGCCACGCTATGATTGCTGGCAACGCCCCGGACCCAGTCCGCCGCGCGGACACGAGTGGCGGGCGACTCCCTCAATGCGATCAGGCGGCGCGGGCAGGAAGTTTGCAAAGGAACGGATGCCATTGACACTCATGATACCGTCAGTGCGATCGCACCGAGCGGCGGTGTCAACGCGCCACTACGCAGGGTCAGTGTGACGGCAACCAGGGCGCGAGTTAACGCAAATTCATTCGGTATCCCCGCGCCTGTCCGACTCGCGGGCAAACCGCGGTTGCGGCTTCGCTGACAGCAAACATCCCGGATGAACTACCAATCCACCCTCCAGATGAAATATTTGTTGGCGTTCTTGCGAATCGAAGCGTATAGTCGGAAGAGTGAGGGTTCGCTCAGCAGCATCGTGCCGGTCAGTTCCGTTTTTTCCGCCGCTCCCGTTGACTGTTGCCATCGAGTCGCTCACTTTTTGTTTCTCTCTGGTAACGAGGTTTATAGTTGTGAATACTGGTGTCGTGAAATGGTTCAACGAAAGCAAAGGGTTCGGGTTCATCACCCCCGATGATGGCGGCAAGGATGTCTTCGTGCATTTCTCCGCAATCGATGGAAGCGGTTTCAAGACCCTGGCAGAAGGTCAGAAGGTCTCTTT
>SLHN01000100.1 GCA_007136145.1 Thioalkalivibrio sp. | reverse complement strand
TCAAGATGTTCGGAGCACTGGCCAACGAGCACCGGCTCGCGGTATTTCGCATGCTGGTGCAGTCGGGCGCGGAGGGTCGTCCGGCCGGTGAAATCGCCACGGAACTCGAACTTCTGCCATCCACGCTTTCCTTTCACCTCTCGGCATTGGAGGGGGCAGGCCTCGTCCGTTCCATGCGGAGCGGCCGGTACATCCGCTATGTCTTGCGCCCAGAGGCGGTCCGCAACCTCCTGGAATTTCTGACCGAGGATTGCTGCGGAGGGCATCCGGAGCAATGTGGCCTGTTCCACGACGCCCCCGAGAAGGCCTCTGCCTGACCCAATTTTTTCCGACGGGTTTATTGTTCCCTACTGGCCGAAACGGCAGTACCATGAGACTGCCAACGTCGAACGATGCTGGATGAGAGCGCTCTCTTTTCCCTTACGAGCGGGAGCCCCGCAGCATGACCCAGTCCGCGCATTCCGTCCCCAACTCCCTGGAACCGGCCACTCTGATCCTGAATGGCCACACTTACAGCTTGCCGGTCATCGGGGGCAGCGAGGGCGAGCGCGCGATCGATATCGGCAGTCTCCGGGCGCGGACCGGGCACGTCACGCTCGATCCCGGATATGGCAACACGGGCAGTTGCGAGAGCGCGATCACCTTCATCGATGGCGACCAGGGCATTCTCCGGTACCGTGGTATCCCCATCGAGCAGTTCGTCGACAGCCCGACCTTCATCGAGGTCGCGTTGCTGCTGATCTACGGACACCTGCCCGGTCAGGACGAGTACGAGCGCTTTTCCGAAGACCTCACGCGATTCGCCAACATCGACGAGGGCATGAAACACCAGTTCGAGGGTTTCCCCCGCTCGGCCCCGCCAATGGCGATTCTGTCGGCGATGATCAACGCACTGTCCTGTTATCACCCCGAGCTGCACGAACTCGAGGACGAGGCGGAGCTGCACCACGCAGCCGCAAGACTCATCAGCAAGATACGGACGATCGCCGCCTATGCATTTCGTCACTCCCGGGGGCTACCCTACATCTACCCGGATCCGGGCTTGCGCTACGTGCCCAACTTCCTGCACATGATGTTCTCGCTTCCCTACCAGCAGTACGTTTGTCCGAATATCGTGCGCAAGGCCCTGAACCTGATCCTGATTCTCCATGCGGATCATGAGCAGAACTGTTCCACCTCGACCGTTCGCATGGTGGGCTCGAGCGGCGCCAATTTGTTCGCGTCCTGCGCTGCCGGCGTCTGCGCGCTCTGGGGGCCCCTGCACGGGGGCGCCAACGTCGCCGTGCTGAACATGCTGGAACAGATACACGTAGGGAACATCACGCCCGAGGATTACGTGAAGCTGGCCAAGGACAAGGACAGCAAGGTCCGTCTGATGGGGTTCGGTCACCGCGTGTACAAGAACTTCGACCCGCGTGCGCTGATGCTGCAGAAGGTGGCCGAGGAGCTGGTTCCGATTCTGAGCGGCAACGATCCACTGCTGGATATTGCGCGTCGTCTCGAGGAAATCGCCCGGTCCGACCCGTACTTCATCGAGCGCAACCTGTATCCGAACGTGGACTTTTACAGCGGCATCCTGCTGCGCGCGATCGGTATTCCGACCAACATGTTCACCGTGATCTTCGCGATGGGGCGGTTGCCCGGGTGGATTGCACACTGGTGGGAACAGAACCAGGCCGTGGGAGGGCGGATCGCCCGGCCACGACAGATCTACACCGGTAAAACGCTTTCCGATTACATCCCGATCGAGGAACGCGAACCGTCATAAGCTGGAAACCACGAGTCACTCGGCGTCAGCACCTTCGTCCGCGAGGTAAACGCCAGCGGACGGCCTGGCACGGAGGATCAGGTTGCGTGGGGTCACGTCGCGGGCGCAGAACGTACCGATCTCCACACGAAAACCCGCCTCCTCCAGAAAAAGCGCGCGGTCCAGCAGCAGCCAGATTTCCAGTGGACGCCGAAACAGATGGCGAACCAGTTCCAGGCGGCTGACTTCGGCGTAGCGGCTCCAACCCTCCCGTTCCAGGGAGTGCCAGTCGCACTGGGGAGGTAGTTTCAACCCCTTCAGTACAGCCGCCCAACGGCAGAATGCCTCGAGGCTGGATGGAATCCGCCCGTGCGATACGCTGGGAAGGTGCTGGTACTCGTCGATACCACGAATCCTGCGCTGCAGGAGATCGAAGCCCAGCCTCCAGGCATTCCCACGGGCGCGGGCGAGGCGATCGGAACGAGGCGCGGTGATCGTCTCCTGAACCGCCAGGGCCAGATCCTCGCGGCTCAGATGCAAACCGTGTTTACCTGCCAGATCACGGCCCAGCCGGGACATCGGCTGGTATTCCTGGGAAGGAATCCTCTGGTAGCAGCACGGCGCCAGCGTGACCGCACAGCCGGTCTGAGCCACCACTTCGAGCAAGCGCTGATGTAACGCTCCGCAGGCGTGCAGGGCGCTGACATGGACGTCGCGCTCAAACCAATGAACCATCCCGGTAGCCAGTACATCCTGTTGCACCATCTGGACGGACGC
>SLHN01000234.1 GCA_007136145.1 Thioalkalivibrio sp. | reverse complement strand
GCCTTTCATGGTCACCACGACAGCCGGGAGAGTCGGATGGATTTCAGCCGACGGCAAGGCTGTCCGCGACCATCCCGACCAGAACGACCAGGCCCAGATAATGATTGTTTCGGAAGGCTCTGAAACAGGCTTCGGGCTCGCGATCGAAGATCAGGAATTGCTGGTAAAACATCAGCATGGCAACGACAATCAGCGCGCCAAGGTAGATACCGCCGAAGCCGGCCTGTTGTCCGACCAGGTACAGGCCGAGCCAGACCAGTACCTGCAGGATGCCAGTGATCAGGCGATCCTGGTCGCCGAAAAGAATGGCCGTTGAGCGTACACCGATCTCCAGGTCGTATTCCCGGTCGACCATGCCGTAAAAGGTGTCGTAAACGACGGTCCATGTCAGTGTGGTAATGAACAGCAACCACGCGATCGGCGGAGGAAATTCGTTGTGCACGGCCGTGAACGCCATGGGTATCGCCCAGGCGAACGCTGCACCGAGGTGGACCTGAGGCAGGCTGTGGAAGCGTTTCATGAACGGGTAGGTGGCCGCGAGCAGTGCAGCGACCACTGCGAACAACACCGTCAGCAGGTTAGTGAACAGCACCAGGACGAAGGCGATGGTCGACAGGGCAAGGAATACCGCCATGGCTTCCCAGGGTTGAATGCTACCCCGCGCCAGCGGGCGCGACTGCGTGCGCTCGACGTGCGGGTCGATGTCGCGGTCGGCAAAGTCGTTGATCGCGCAGCCCGCCGAGCGCATCAATGCAACCCCAGCGACGAAAATGAACACGATGTGCAATGGCGGCATCCCATCAGCCGCAATCCAGAGAGCCCAAAGGGTTGGCCAGAGCAGCAAAAATGTGCCGACGGGCCGATCCAGGCGAATCAGAAGGGCATACTCGGCGAGTCGCTCGCGCAGGGTCATGTCGGGATCGGGGTTCGGGAGCAAGGTGAAAGCTTAGGCGATTGCCGGAAAACAAGATACCGGGTTGCACCGGATTTTCGTTCGTCGGCAAGCCGCCCTCCCGGGCTATGGTGGTTCCACACAACCGGGAGGGCAACGCAGCCGACGGACGAAAAGACCCGCAAGACGGTATCTCGTTGGACAGAAATCGCCTTGCTGCCTTGAAAGCTGGCAACCTGTAGGTGCGGGAGGGTGACCCTCTCGCAGATCAGGATTTCGTGAAGGCCCATCCCGCAAGCCGTCAACGACTACGGAACATTGCACCGATCCGGACCCTGGAGCTTGGGTGTCGAGGTCCGGTTCAGTGCGGTTTCGCCTCACGGCATCCGGGGCTTGTTCTCTTCCGGGATTGTCCCCTCAGCCTGTGGTGAGTGGGAACAGGGTCAACTCCACACGACGGTTCATTTCGCGACCTGCCGCCGTCTGGTTGCTCGCAATCGGCTGATGCGGACCTAACCCGATCGTCGCGATCCGCACGGGATTGACGCCGCGGATGCGAAGCGCATGCCCCACTGCTTGCGCGCGTCGCTCGGACAGATCCATGTTGTATTCCACGCGGCCGGTGCTGTCTGTGTGTCCGGCGACTTCGATGCCGGTCTTGTCATATTTGTTCAACACCAGCACGACCGAATCCAGAACCCGCTGAAACTCCGGTTTGACCTCGGTGCGGTCGACGTCGAAGGTGATCTGACCGGGCATGTTGAGTACCAGATTGTCACCGACGCGGCTGACGCTGACGCCTGTGCCCTCGAGTTCCTGCCGGAGTTCAGCTTCCTGACGGTCCATGTAGTTGCCGATTGCGCCGCCGGCCAAAGCCCCGATGCCGGCGCCGATCATCGCGCGCTGGGTACGATTCCGGCTGCTGGTCACGCTGCCGAGAATGGCTCCGGCCGCAGCACCGATTCCGGCCCCGGCGGCAGTCCGCGAAATCCTCTCGTCGCGGGTGTACGGATCCATCGTGGTGCACCCGGTCACGAAAGCCAGCAGGCCGACGGTGGTCAACAACAGAAGTTTGCGCATGATGAGTTCCTCTGATCGAGCGTTTTCGTAACAATGAGCCTGTGGCATCGCCATGAATGGAAGCTGAATGACGGTCACTCCGCAATCGAGGTCGATCTCAGTGCGGCCAGTACGGGGCCGGTCATCGGGCGAACGCCGCGCCAGATCGCGAAGGCCTCGGCGGCCTGCTCGACAAGCATGCCGAGCCCATCGGTGACCTCGGCCGCACCCTGTGCCCTGGCCCATTCCAGAAACGGGTCAGCGGCTGGACCGTAGACGAGGTCGTAGGCGAGACCCGTTGGCGCGATCAGGCCAGCGGGCAATGCGAGGCGGCCCGTGCCGAGGCCGGCTGCGGTGGCGTTGATGACCAGGTCATGGGGGCCGGCGGGAATGTCGTCGAGCCCGCAGGCCGCAAGCCGAACGCCGCCGGCAATGCCGGTGAATTCCTGTTGCAGGTACAGGGCTTTTTCCGGGGTTCGGTTGGCGATTACCACGTGTGTCGGAGCAGCGCCGAGCAAAGGCTCGAGAAGACCGCGGGTGGCACCACCGGCACCCAGAATCAGGATGCCGCGGCCG
>SLHN01000238.1 GCA_007136145.1 Thioalkalivibrio sp. | reverse complement strand
GGCTTGACCGCGCTGGACGACGCGATCGCACGCGGGCTGCGCAGCGACGGTGTGCGCGCGCTGCTGGTCGCGAACAAGACCGATGGCCTCGATATCGATTCGGCTACTGTCGAGTTCCACAGGCTGGGTATGGACGCCATGGTCCCGATCGCGGCCGCGCATGGTCGGGGCGTCACCGGGTTGATGCAGCGGGTGCGCGATGAAGTCGAGGCGCGTGCCACGGCGGCCGAAGGTACGGAACCAGGAGTTCTGGATGACGCGGAGGCTCTGGATCGCTGGCCAGGGATCCGGGTGGCACTGGTGGGTCGTCCCAACGTCGGCAAGTCCACGCTGATCAACCGCCTGCTCGGCGAAGAACGCGTGGTGGCCACGCCTATCGCCGGAACCACGCGCGACAGTATCTTCATCCCTTTTGCGCGTGATGGGCAGGACTACACCCTGATCGACACCGCCGGCGTGCGGCGACGCGGGCGGGTTCACGAGGTCGTCGAGAAGTTCAGTGTGATCAAGACGCTGAAGGCGATCGAAGCGGCGCATGTCGTGATCATGGTGCTCGATGCGCGGGCCGGAATCGCCGATCAGGATGCCCACCTGCTCGGCATGGTGCTGGAAGCAGGGCGGGCGCTGGTGCTCGCGGTCAACAAGTGGGATGGCCTGGATCCGGACATTCGAGAGTCGGTGCGCCAGGACCTGGAGCGAAAGCTGGGGTTCCTGCGCTTCGCACGCATGCGCCTGGTCTCCGCGTTGCACGGGACCAACGTCGGGCATTTGCTCGAGGACGTGCGCGAGGCCCATGCCAGTGCCTTTGCCGAATTGTCGACACCCAGGCTTTCGCGGCTGCTGGAATCGGCGGTTGCGGAACACCAGCCGCCCCTCGTCGGCCATCGCCGGATCAAGTTGCGTTATGCGCATCAGGGTGGCCAGAATCCACCGGTCATTGTCGTTCATGGCAACCAGACCGACGCGTTGCCGGGAAGCTACAAGCGCTTTCTCGAGAACTTTTTCCGCAAGCATCTGCAGTTGGTCGGCACCCCGCTGCGCATGGAGTTCAAGACCGGAAAGAATCCCTTTGCGGGCCGCAAAAACACCCTGACCGAGCGGCAGCAGCGTAAGCGCAAGCGTCTGCTGCAGCATGTGAAGCGGCGCTGATCCAGGCCATGGTGAACCTGTCCGCGCGAGCCGCCGCGATGGAGCCGTTCCGGGTGATGCAGATCCTGGGTGAGGCGCAGTTGCTGGAAGCGGGCGGCACCGATGTGATTCACCTGGAAGTGGGCGAACCGGATTTCGCGACACCCGATGCGATTATCGCCGCCGGCCAGCGGGCACTTGCGACCGGTGTCACCCGCTACACCGCGGCACATGGAACAGCAGCGTTGCGTGCGGCGATCTCCGACGATTACCGAAGACTCCATGGTATTGAGGTCGACCCCGAACGCGTGATTGTAACCGCCGGTGCCTCGGCGGCGATCCTGCTGGCACTGGCCGCAGCCACGGACGCGGGCGACGGTGTGCTCCTGCCGGATCCCGGTTACGCCTGCAACCGGCAGTTCGTCACGACCCTGGGCGCGCGCCCGGTACTGGTCCCGGTGGCGCCCGAGAGCAGCTTCCAGCCGACCGCGGAGCAGATCGACGCCGCCTGGACGCCGGGAGTCCGCGCGGTGATGCTGGCATCGCCCGCGAACCCGACCGGAACGCTGCTTCCGCCGAGCGAGCTGGCGGCGATCGGCAAAATCGTGCGCGACCGTGGTGGCGTACTGATCATGGACGAGATCTACGGGCGGCTGGTCTTCGGTCGGGAACCGGATACCGCGCTCAGACTCGTTTCCGAGGCAATCATCGTCAACAGCTTTTCCAAGTACTACGCAATGACCGGCTGGCGCCTGGGTTGGATGGTGGTGCCCGATTCCTGGATCGAACCAGTGCGACGGCTTGCGCAGAACCTGTTTGTGGCACCCTCGACGGTTGCTCAGGCCGCCGCGCTGGCGGCTTTCGAACCGGAGACGGAGTTTCTGTTGCAGGCCCGCGTGAACGAACTCGAGGACCGCCGTGATTTCCTGCTGTCGGCCCTGCCGGAACTGGGATTCCAGGTGCGCGCGCGTCCCGAGGGCGCGTTCTACATCTATGCCGACAGCCGCGCCCTCGATCCCGATTCGGAAGCCCTGTGTGCCAGGATACTCCGGGATGCCGGAGTGGCCCTGACACCAGGCACCGACTTCAGTCCGATTTCCGGCCGGAACCACATCCGCATCGCCTACACACAACCCCGCGAGCGACTCGAAGAGGCGGTGGCCCGGCTTCGTCGTGTCCTGATGACGAAGTAGGGTGCCAATGAGCGCAGCAAATTGCACCGTTCGAGGCCCAGGGGCTCAGGGGCTCAGGGGCCGAGGCTGGCGTGGTATCGGTGCGGTTCGGCTGCGCCTCACGGCACCCTACGCGGGTTCTTTCACGCTAACAATCATGGCCTGGGAGCGTACCACCCTTCTGAACGATGAAAGCGGAGACGCCTGTGGAGTGCGGCGGTTCGCCGCCGCTTTCT
>SLHN01000153.1 GCA_007136145.1 Thioalkalivibrio sp. | reverse complement strand
GTGCTCGGGCGCGAAGATCTCCCAGGCAAGCTCAACCCGAGCGATTCCCGCATCATGAGACCCTCCCCCATCCACACGGGAAGGGCGGTCTTGCAACCGGTCTGCCAGATCAAGCCGCAATGTCCGCGCCAAACGGATGTAGGCGGGTGTGACGCGGAGGTTCGCGGACCACGAGCGACCACATGCCCCCGCACGGGGGCATGCACTGAGGAGTCGGATCAATCCTCGTCGTCTTCGACGACGACATCCTTCGCGATAACCTGACGTCCGCGATAGAACCCGTCCGGCGAGACATGGTGCCGGCGATGCACTTCACCGGTGGTCGGCTCGATCGAGAGCGTGGCGCCCTTCAGGGCGTCATGAGAACGGCGCATGCCGCGCTTCGAAGGGGTCATTCGGGCTTGTTGAACGGCCATGGTGCTTCTCCAATGAACTGAGTTCGAAAAATCGGGTGCAGTGTATAAGGTTCGGCGCGCCTGCGTCAGGCCACGCCCTCGGACAAGCGGCAGCGCGGGTTGACAAAGGCCATTCGTCCGGAGGGCTGGCCTCCTGCAACGACGGCCGCCAGGGATCGGCCTTGGCCCCTACTTTCAAGTCAATGCCTGTCCTTCAGTTTTCCCAAGATGGCAAACGGGCTATCCGCGGCTCGACCCGCTGGTCCAGCCTCGAACTCCCGCGGCAGCCCTGTGCCGCATGACTCGTGACGTGGAGCAAGCGGCAAGGCCAGCAGAATTTCGTCCTCGACGAATTCGGCGGGCCGTAACTGCCCATCCGCACCGAGTTCCAGGACGTCCTGATCATCGCCGACTTCTGGCGGCGTGCCACCCGGTGCGACCACCACAACGTCCGGCCGAAGGCTGCACTTCCAGAGCATCGGCTGCAGGCAACGTTGGCACTGCTGCCCGATCTCACCATCGATCGTGCCCTGGATCCGCGTCTCGCCCAGCGCTCCCCGCACAATGCGCAATGTCAGGCGCACCAGCAACGGCCCGCCTTCGAGTGCCGCTGCATGCACTCTCGGCAGTTCGTCGGCCCCAAGGGCTCCCTCCCAGCGCTGGTTCAACGCACGCGGGAGAAAAGGATCCAGGGACACAGGAATACGGCTCATATCAAGGGCGCGGAATATACGCGCGCGCGGCCATTCTGTCAAAGCGAACAAAAGCTTACTTGCAGCAGCGTCAAGCCTTGCGGATACTGCGGTTCTGAACTTTCGACAGGATCCCGGGCGTGACACCCATCCGCAAACTTCTGATTGCCAATCGCGGCGAGATCGCGGTGCGTCTGATCCGCGCCTGCGCGGAGATGGGCATCACCTCGGTCGCGGTATTCACCGATGCCGACCGCCACGCCCTGCACGTGAAAAAGGCCGACGAGGCCTATTCGATCGGCCCGCACACGCTGGGCGGCTACCTGAACATGCATCGCCTGATCAACGTTGCGCGTGCGGCGGAATGCGACGCGGTGCATCCCGGGTATGGGTTCCTTTCCGAGAACCCCGACTTCGCGGCGGCCTGTGCGGCGCGCGGAATCCGTTTTGTCGGACCACCCGCCGAAGTGATCCGCCGCATGGGCGACAAGGTGGCCGCACGCGCGGCAATGATCGAGGCCGGGGTACCGGTCGTCCCCGGTTCCGA
Source organism: Thioalkalivibrio sp. (assembly GCA_007136145.1). GTDB lineage: Bacteria > Pseudomonadota > Gammaproteobacteria > Ectothiorhodospirales > Ectothiorhodospiraceae > Thioalkalivibrio. The sequence goes on along the minus strand of SLHN01000153.1, from coordinate 8,577 downwards.
GGGCAATCTGGAGGATGTCGAGGCCGCGCTGCCGGTAGCGGAAAAGGTCGGCTACCCGGTAATGCTGAAGGCGACCAACGGCGGTGGCGGGCGCGGCATCCGGCTGTGCACCGACCCGGACAGCCTGCGGCGCAACTTCGACCGCGTGCGTTCCGAGGCCACTCGTGCCTTCGGCAGCACCGACATTTTCCTGGAAAAGGCGATCGTCGACCCCGGCCACATCGAGGTTCAGATTCTCGCCGACAGCCATGGCAACGTGACTCACTTGTTCGAACGCGATTGCTCGATCCAGCGCCGGCACCAGAAACTGATCGAGATCGCGCCATCGCCGCAGTTGACCGAGGCGCAGCGCGCTTTCGTATGCGAAGCCGCGGTAACCGCCGCGCGCGCTGTAGGCTACGAGAATGCCGGAACCGTCGAGTTCCTGATGGACCACGATGGATCGTTTTATTTCATGGAGATGAACACGCGTCTTCAGGTAGAACATCCGGTTACGGAAATGATAACGGGGGTTGATATCGTGCAGGAACAGCTGCGCGTGACCGCCGGCCTGCCCCTTCGTTATCGCCAGGAAGAGATCGCCAGTCGTGGCTATGCGATGGAATTCCGGATCAATGCCGAGGATCCGGAAAACGACTTTCTGCCGAGTTTCGGTCGCATTACGCGCTATTTTGCCCCTGGCGGCCCCGGGATCCGCACCGATGGTGCCATTTACACCGGGTACCAGATCCCGCCGCACTACGACTCCATGTGCGCCAAACTGATCTGCTGGGCTCTCGATTGGGATCTGCTGCTCGCCCGAGCCGAGCGCGCGCTACGCGACATCGGAGTCTACGGAGTCAAGACCACCATCCCCTACCACATGGCTATCCTGAACCATCCGGATTTCCGTACCGGAGTCTTCAATACCGGGTTCATTGGCGCGCACCCGGAACTGACCCAGGTCCACGAGACCCGCTCCAACCGCAACCTCGCGGTGGTCATCGCCGCCGCCCTTGCTGCCCATCACGGCCTTTAGGACCACCCATGAGCCGAGTACACGTCACCGATGTCACCCTGCGCGACGGGCATCAGAGCCTGATTGCCACCCGCCTGCGCACCGAGGACATGCTCCCTATCTGCCCGCAACTGGACCGTATCGGATTCCATTCCCTCGAGGCCTGGGGCGGCGCCACCTTCGATGCCTGCGTGCGGTTCCTGAAGGAAGACCCATGGGAGAGGCTGCATCGCCTGAAGGCAGCTCTCCCCAACACGCCGCTGCAGATGCTGCTGCGGGGACAGAATCTGCTCGGCTACCGCCACTACGCCGACGACGTGGTGCGCAGCTTCGTGCAGCGTAGCGCCGAGGGCGGAATCAGCATCTTCCGCATCTTCGATGCGATGAACGATGTCCGCAATCTGCGCGTCGCGATCGAGGCTACCCGCGAAGCCGGGGCCCACGCTCAGGGAACCATCTGCTACACCACCAGCCCCGTGCACAACTCGCGCCAGTTCGTAGCCATGGCCCGCGAGATGGCAACCATGGGAGCGCAAAGCATCGCGATCAAGGACATGGCCGGCCTGCTGACCCCGACAGCCACACGTGAACTGGTCGGCGACCTCGTAGAAGCGGTGGACCTGCCCATCCACCTCCATGCCCATGCCACCTCGGGGCTCTCCGAGCTTTGCCACTGGCAGGCGATCGAGGCCGGCTGCCGCCATATCGAAACGGCGATCTCGTCGTTCGCCGGGGGCACCAGCCATCCGCCCACGGAGACCATGGTCGCGGCACTGGCCGGAACCCGCTTCGATACCGGACTCGATCTCGAGGCACTGCAGGAAATCGGCGCCTACTTCCGCGAAGTGCGCAAGAAGTACGCACGCTTCGAGAGCGACTACACGGGCGTGGACACGCGGGTACTGGTCAACCAGGTACCCGGCGGCATGATATCCAATCTGGCCAACCAGTTGCGCGATCAGGATGCGCTGGACAAGTTCGACGCCGTGCTGCTGGAAATCCCCACCGTGCGCGAGGATCTCGGCTACCCGCCACTGGTGACGCCGACTTCGCAGATCGTCGGCACGCAGGCGGTGATGAACGTGTTGGCGGGCGAGCGCTACAAGGTCATCACCAACGAGGTCAAGCATTACCTGATGGGCCACTATGGGGCGACCCCCGGCCCGGTCAACCCGATCATCCGCGGCAAGGCCATAGGCGGTGCGGATGTTCTGGAAAGCCGGCCAGCGGATCACCTCCGCCCCGAGATGGACAATCTGCGCGCCGAAATTGGAGATCTTGCGGGCAACGAAGAGGACGTGCTGACCTTCGCGCTGTTTCCCGAGGTCGGCCGCCAGTTCCTGGAACAGCGTCGCGATGGCACCCTGCTGCCGGAGCCCCTGAACCCACCCCAGGCCTCCACCGCCGAAGGCTGCCCGGCGCCGGTCGAATTCAATGTCACGTTTCACGGCGAGACCTACCACATCAAGGTCACCGGCAGTGGCCACCGCCGCGAGGACTCCCGGCCGCTTTATGTAACCGTCGACGGCCTGCCCGAGGAAGTCCTGCTGGAAACCCTGGAGGAGATCGACGTCACTCCGGGGACGGCAATGGCTGGCGATACTGGCAAACGCAGCCGCAAATCCGGTCCGAGACGCGCGACCCGCCCCGGCGATGTAACCACATCGATGCCCGGCACCGTGATCGATGTTCTGGTCAGCGAGGGGCAGGAAGTCAACGCAGGCGACCCGGTGCTGGTCATCGAAGCGATGAAAATGGAGTCCGAGATTCCGGCACCAATCAGCGGCATCGTGAAAACCGTCAATGTAGCGAAGGGGCAGGCAGCGAATCCGGATGACGCGCTGATCGAGATCGAGGCCTGAGTGTCGGCTACCCGCACCCTGGTCCTGGGATCCACGTCGGCCTACCGGCGCACCCTTCTGGGACGGCTGCATCTCGAGTTCGAGACCGCGCGACCGCAAGTCGAAGAATCCCGGCAACCCGATGAGCCGCCCGAGGCAATGGCCGAAAGGCTGGCTGCGGCAAAGGCTGCCGATGTCGCCCTGCACTACCCCGACGCGCTGGTCATCGGATCGGATCAGTGTGCCGCATGCGGCGAGCGCATTCTCGGCAAACCCGGGGGCTACGAGCAGGCACTGGAACAACTGAAGACGCTCTCGGGACAGCGTGTGGTATTTCACACCGGCCTGTGCCTGATCGACAGCCGTTCAGGCCGTCAGTGGCAAGAGGTGGTGCCATATGCCGTGCATTTCCGCCAACTGGAAACGGCGGAGATCGAACGCTACCTGCGCCTGGAACAGCCCTATGACTGCTCCGGCAGTTTCAAGTCGGAAGGCCTGGGAATCACCCTGTTCCAGCGCATGGAGGGCGACGACCCCACCGCACTGATCGGTCTGCCGCTGATCCGGCTGTGCTCGTGGCTCCGGGAAGCAGGGCTGGTGCTGCCTCCCGAGGCGTCGTGACCCGTTGCGCGCGATGACAAAAAAGCCGGAGCAACCCCTTGCCGATGGCATTCCTGAAGTACTCCCCACAATTATCTAAAAAACTGTTGATTTCTCTCCCGCGGAGCAATGAACGATCGAAATACCCGCCAGGTTTCTCGGAAAATATTGATCTGGATCACTAATTTTCGGCGCCGATTACGGAATATTAGCGGCTCCTGATGGTTTTGACGGATTCTGTGGGGGAGACTTGAAAAATGCCTCCCAAGGCGTCTTTAATATCAATTCATATCACCGAACCCGCTGGCGTTCGCCCTTCGCGTCAACGGGCACCACAGGAAGTGCGCTTTGGTACAGGACGTACACGACAACAAGGGCTCAACAACCTAGGAGATTCTTGATATGCGTAAGTCAATGAAAGTTCTGGCTGCTGCCGCTCTGATCGGCGCGTTTGCGATCCCCATGTCCTCCAGTGCCCAGTGGGGTGGTCCGGGCTGGGGCGGTCCGGGCTGGGGCGGTCCTGGCTACGGCTATGGCCCTGGCTACGGCTACGGCCCGGGTTACGGCCGCGGTCTCGGTGACATGTTCGGCTTCGGCGACATGTTCAGCGACTTCGACTTCAGCGCCCGTGGCACGGGTCGCGGCTGGGGCCACGGTCGTGGCTACGGCGACGCCTACGGCTATGGCCATCCCTATGGCTATGGCTACCGTCCGTACTACGGTGCCCCGTACGGCGCTCCCTACCGTGGTCCGTGGGGCGCCCCGCCGGCAGCCCCCGAAGCCGAGTAAAGCGGCTCAAGCCCCGCCAGTCGGCTTTCAGGCTGACGACTCGCGGCCCGATCCTCGCGGATCGGGCTTTTTTGTTTGCTGATTCGCGAGCCAGGCCCACAGCTATGAAAATTCAGGGCAACGCCATCATCGCGCGGAAAGCGGCGGGGCACCGCGCACCATGTCGCGCCGACTTCCCGGCACCCAATCGATTACTTCCCACGCTCGCCTGATCCGCGGGTCGGCGAAGGCAGACCGCACACTCGCGCCTTGCCCTCCTCCACCGAAACCACCTCGCCGACAACCAGGTCCGAACCGGGATCGTCAAGCCAGGCGGCGATATCCGCGCCGGTATTCGCCGCCTGTCGATACCGGGTGAGAAGGTGGAAGCCCTCGGGATAGAGCACGATCCGCGGTTGCTCCGCGCCCAGCTTCAACAGGTGTTCGAACCAGGCACATACCGCGCTGGGTGGAACCACCTGGTCATTCAGCCCGTACAAAACCAGGGTCGGCTGAGCGAAACCGGGGGGATGATCCAGTGCCTCACCCATCAACGAGGTAAGCCCGTGCAGGGTATCAACCCGGGCTCGTGACTGCACCAGCGGGTCGTTTCTCAGTGCCTCGAGAACATCCGGATCGTCGGTCATCCGAATCCCCAGATGTGCCACCGCGTCGCCGGAAAACATCGCACCGGGAGCTATTCGCAACAGCAACCATAGTCCGAGGCGCTGATACCAGGGCATCACGCGAGCGCCCCATACCGCCGGAGCCAGCAGAATCACTCCGTCGATATCCAGACCGGGCGCCTCGGTTATCGCCCGCAATGCCACTGCCCCGCCCATGCTCTCGGCGACAAGATACAGGGGAAGGTCCGGATGACGACCGCGCAGCAGCGTCGCCAACGTTCTCAGATCCCCGACCAGGGTGTCGCCACCCGGCCAGATCCCCTGCCCATCGGTGGCTCCAAATCCTCGCTGATCGTAGGCGTAGATCGTCACCGACTCCGAATCCAGCAGCGTATTCAATGCCGCAAACGCGTTACCGTAATCGCCAAAGCCATGGACCCCGAGAATCACCGCCTCCGATACTTCGCGGGGTTCCCAACGGTGCAACGGCAGGCGATAGCCATCGGCCATCCGTGCGTGATCATCCGCCAATACCGGCTGTATGATCGGGGCGCCGGCAGACTGCACCTGAATACGCCCACAGGCGGACAAGGCAAGCACCATCAAAACGGTTAGCAGTACCCCGCCGACACCCGGAGACCAGGTGTTCACAGGAGCGGACCCAGACAGCGCAGCAGTCGCTCGATTACTGCCGCCGCGCTCCGCCGATCATGCATGGTCCCTGCCGGCCGACCCCATACCGGACCGGGCCAGCCGGGATCCCCTGGGGATCTGGCGACATGGTGCAGGTGCAGCTGCGGTACGATATTGCCCAGCTTGCCCACGTTCATCACACGAGGGGCGAACGCATTTTCCATAGCCAGCGCAAGAGCCGAGGATTCCTCCATCAGTTGGCGCCGATCACACGCATCGAGCGCATGCATCTCGGTAACTCCGGGACGGCGCGGGACCAGGATGAACCACGGATAATCCGCGTTGCGCATCAACAACAACCGGCACAGCGGCAAATCCCCCACCACGAGCGTATCGGCCGCCAGTCGCGCGTCGAGCTCGAATTCCTGGAGAATTTCGGTGTTCATGGTTCCGCCTCCAACGGTAGCGTGAAATAACCCGCGCAGGGTGCCGTGAGGCGCAGCCGAACCGCACCGGTACCACACCTGTCCGGATCACACCCAGCCCCCCGGCCTCGATCGGTGCAATTCGCTGCGCTCATTGACACCCTACGCCTACACTTTTCAGGTTTGGGGGTGGCAGGCATGACCATCACAGGTGGAGTTGAACATTTTTAACATCGAGTCCTGCTAAGGGAAAACCCGTATCGCCTTCCCGAAACACCTCACCTAGAATCGAGGCCACGATCCCGAATCAGGTCCAAACAAACATGACGATGGCTCGTTTGCCACTGACTCGGTCAGCGACGCATCAGGATACTTCCACCCCTTCCTGGCTGTGGCTTGCCAGTCACAGCATGATGCTGATCACCCTGTATTACGCAGTCGGGTTATGGGGCTTCGTATTTACGCCAGATGCGTACGGAATCCCCCTCGTCTGGCCGGCCACGGGGATCGGTCTCGTCTTCGTTTATCTGTATGGCTACCGCCTGCTGCCGGCACTCGGAATCGCGGTGATCCTGATCATCTGGCAATTCACGGGGACCATGATGCCATGGCAGGAAGCCGTTGGAGTGATCGTCGCGACGCTGGCGGGCGTAACCCTGGGCGCGTACGGATTACGCCGATTCCAGTTCTCTCCCCGGTTCGATCGGCTGCGTGATGTCTGGCTGCTCCTGGTGATTGGCGGCCTCGCAACATCGGGAGTCGCTGCCACGGCCGGCGCCTGGGGAATGACGGTCAGCTCGGATGAGCTTCGCTTCGGTGAAATCTGGTGGGTGTGCTGGATCGCGGATCTGATGGGTCTGCTTCTGGTTGCCCCGGCTCTGCTGACCTGGCTGGGTACCCGTCTCCCCCCGCGCCCGGAACAGAATCTCGCCGCCAGCTCGGCACTGACCCTTGGCGTTTTTGTGGTCGCCACCGTCGCTTACGCGGATCTTTTGTCGACGGCGCTGGCGATGCCGCTTTCCTACGCGGTGTTTCCGCTGGTCATGCTGGCCGCGCTGCGTTGCCCGCCTCAGATCACAACCGGGCTGACCTTGATTGCCGGAGGCATCGCCCTCTCCGGTACCGGCTGGGGAATGGGGCCATTCGTGCAAATCGGGCTGGAAACGAGTCTCCTGTCGTTGAACGCGCAACTCGCGCTTCTGGTCTTCACGGCGCTTGTCCTCACCGCGCTGCGTGGCGAACGCGAGTCGGCCGACGCACGGGCCAGACAACACCTGGATGAACTGGCTCGCGCCGGGCGATTGAGCACTCTTGGCGAATTGTCAGCGGGCCTGGCCCATGAGCTCAACCAGCCGCTGTGTGCGCTGGCCAGCTACGCGCAGGCCAGCAAGCGCCTGTTGCAGCGCCAGCAACTGGATGATCTCAAGGACGCGCTGGAACAATTGGACGCCAGTGCCCATCGCTCGGCCGAGACGGTTCGACAGATGCGCGCCTTCGCCGCAGGGCATACCCCGGAGCGCCGTGCGGTTTCCTTCGCCGAATTGGTCAAACCCGTTCGAGACCTGCTGCGCCCTGAACTCCGTCGCGGTAACGTGAGGCTGGATCTGAATCTGGACGACCCATTGCCGAACGTGGTGGCCGCACCGATCCAGATCGAACAGGTGCTGGTCAACCTTTTGCGTAACGCAATGGAGGCAACCGAGGGCCGCACGGACGGCCACGTTCGCCTCTCGGCAGAGAGGAAGGGTGCTGAACTGGTGGTGAGCGTAACCGACAACGGCCCCGGTATCCCCGAGCAACGTCTGTCGAACCTGTTCGACCCCTTCGCCACATGGAAATCCGGTGGGCTGGGCCTCGGGCTGTCGATCAGCCGTTCCCTGATCGAGGCCCATGGCGGCCACTTGCATGTCCGTAACCGCGACGAAGGTGGTGCGGAATTTCTGTTCACCCTGCCTGTGGAGGATCACGATGCCGGCGCCTAAACTGCCCCAGGTTTACCTGGTCGATGACGATGCCGACGTTCGGACCGCCGTCAGCCTGCTGTTGAAGACCGAGGACTTCCGGGTCACCGCGTTTCCGGACGCCAGCGAACTGCTCGCCGCCGTCGATGACACCACGCCGGGTTGCCTGCTGCTCGACGTTCGCCTGCCCGACATGGACGGCCTCACCCTGCACCGCCAACTCAAGGCACGCAACGTGGCCATGCCGGTGATCTTCATCACCGGTCACGGCGATATTCCCATGGCGGTCAGAGCCGTGAACGAGGGCGCGTTGGACTTTCTGGAGAAGCCCTTTCATGACGACGCTCTGATCGACGGTATACGTAACGCTCTCGCACTCGATGCGGAACAGCGTGCCGATGCCGCGGAAATGGCGCAGGTGGAGGAACGCCTCGCCTCGCTCACGCCCCGCGAGCGCCAGGTTCTCGACGCGCTGCTCGACGGGCAACCGAACAAACTGATCGCCAGTGCGCTGGACGTCAGTGTGCGCACCGTGGAAATCCATCGCGGCCACCTGATGCAGAAGATGGGCGCCAAGAGTGCATCGCATCTCGCACGACTTGCCCTGGCCTGCGCCGACTACCGGGATCGGCTGGTATCAGGATAACCGCGATGGCCATGCCTGCCACCCCGAAACATGAAAGGTGGAGGCGTGGGGTGCCGTGAGGCAAAGCCGAACCGCTCCGG
>SLHN01000230.1 GCA_007136145.1 Thioalkalivibrio sp. | reverse complement strand
TCAAGCGCTCGCGGATGCACATCGAATTGCAGGACCTCGAAGCGATCCGCGGGATCGCGCAGGGCGAGTCCGTCGACGGCATGGCCCGCCTGTTGGACGGGGTGCTGCAGCACGGCGCCGCTTGAGCGCAGCGGATCCGGTTGCCTCCAATTTCGCGTGGATCTCCGGGGAATGCTACACTTTTATTGATATTCTCCATCCCTCCGCTGGCTGGGAACTGTGGGTACATGGGCCCTTGATTCGGCACGAGAATCCGGGCGCCCGGTTGCTTTTCTGGGCAGGGTGATTGCCGGACTCGCCGAATTGCTGGCCGCCACGATCACACCTCGCGAACGCGAACAGATCTCGAATCGTCACGTCAATATCACTGAGGACAAGGCCAGCGGCCGGGATCGCTTCGTGTTGCGGGGTGACGCCTTTTTCGGGGCTTCGCGCCCTGACGGAGCAAGGGATAGTGCCGGGCAGCGATGCTTATGCATTACCTGTTGGTCTGTCGCAAACGGCCAGCAACGCGAATGGCTGCCGGCCTGTCTTGGTCAAGTCCGTGCAAGGGGCGGCACGCGTGAGCCGTGATTCTGCGCTCCTGACGATTGGATCAGGTCAGCTGTCGTCGCGCACCAACCGGGCCTCGAAACGCTGGCGCTTGTGCCTCCAGTTGCTGAAGCCGTTCGCGAAATGCACGCTCCAGGCGTAGAAGACGTCGTAGGCGGCTTCCGAGGCCGACCAGTAGTTCGACGGGGCCGTGTTCGGGAAGACTTCGGGGTCGATCGCCGGGTTGAAGACGCGGTATTCGACCAACGACTGCAACTCCTCGACGGTGGGCAAACGCCAGCTGTTGTTGCCCGCCAGGTCGGAAGCCAGGTCCTTGGCCTGATCCCAGGTGAACCGATCGGGCCGTCCGGCGCAGGTGGAGCCGGTCCAGTCCTGTCCGACGCTGCAGCGCATCCAGTGCAGCCCGGTCTGCTGGTCCAGAACCACCGCACCGTCGTCAATGATCTCGAACCGGGTTTCGGCGGGTTCCGCCAGGACGGCGGCAGGCCCCAGCAGCAACGCGATCCCCACAACCAATACCTTCATTCCACTCTCCTTTTCTTATGTATGTGCTCGCGGAGAGGCCTTGGGACCACCGCCGCGGCCTGTATCCGTCGGCCCGCGTTGCGGGTCGATCGCTGGCACTGAGCATAGCAAATGCGCCGTGCGCCTGCCCGGGGTCGCGGCGTGGTCGGAGGGGAGGGTGAGCGGCCGGGAAAAGGTCCGCATGGCGGTGCGGCGGGCTCTCGGGAGAGTCGGCCGGACGACGGGTACCGACGCGGTGAATGTCAGTGGCTCAGGTTGTGCTGAAAGTCGTGCATCATCTGGTCGATGTGGGCGCGCACCCGGGTTTCGTCCTGGATTGCGAATTCGAGAAAGGTCTTGGCGACGATCGACAGGACCTTCCGCCGGGGATGCACGATGTGCCACTGCCGCAGGATCGGAAACTCGGCAACGTCGAGCAGCGCAATTGGGCCACAGGTACCCTCGGCACTGAGAGTGTGCAGCGACAGGACGGCGATTCCCAGGCCTCCGATCACCGCCTGCTTGATGGCCTCGTTGCTGCCCAGGTCCATCCGGATTTTCGGCTGTATTCCGTGTTGTTTGAAGAGTTTCAGGGTGGCTTCACGAATGCCGGAGCCTGGCTCGCGCATCAGGAAATACTCCCGCGCGAGTCGCTGGATCGGGATATTCCGCTTGCCGACCAGTGGATGGTCCCGACGGGCCATTACTACAAGGGGGTTGGGAGCGAAGGGGTAGACGGCGACCTCGGTCAATTGCTCGGGCACGTGGCCGATGATGTAGAGGTCGTCGTCATTGTTTGCAAGTCGCGCCAGCACCCGGTCGTAGTTGCTTACCTCGAGGGAGAGTTCGACATCAGGAAACTTGCGGGCGAACTCGCCAAGGATACTGGGAGCAAGGTATTGCGCAGTCGTGATCACCGCGAGTCGGAGACGACCGCGCTTAAGCCCGTGGAGGTCGGCGAGCTTCATTTCCAGATTGGTCAGGGATCCGAGGATTTCCCGGCAGGTATCGTAGAGCTCGTGACCGACTTCGGTAGGGAAAACCCTGCGCCCGACGTGCTCGAACAACGGCATGCCCACTGCGTCGGCGAGCTTCTTGATCTGGATCGAGACCGTCGGCTGCGTCAGGAACAGTTCCTCGGCGGCCTGGGTGAAGCTCCCCAGTCGCACGATTGCTTCGAAGACCTGCAACTGGCGCAGCGTCGCGTGACGGATCAGGTGCCCCGGCAGTTCCGACTTCAGCATGATCTGGGGTTGCCCCGCTTCCTTGGAACTCACCATGCCGGTGTACCTGTCGGGTCTGCGGGTTGCGGCGTGGAGAACATGCGTCGATGTACGTTCAGTGGGTCAATTCTGGAGTTCGACAGGTGTGGTGAACATCAGCAGGCCGTAATCCTGTTCGTAGGCAGCTTGCAGTCGCTCGATGATCCGGCCGCAGAGAACCGCGTTACCCACGACTTCGATGCGGATGTTGCCTCCCTGAGTCCACCTTCCGGCACGCGTGCCGTGGGTTCCCTTGCCCCGGGCGTCGGTGATGGTATAGCCCTTGGCCCCCAAGCTCATGATCTCGTCGACCAGAATGTCTTCAAGGACCGTCTCGCTCACGATAGTCAGTAGCGTCATGGGTTGCGCAGTCATCGACGTCACCTCAGAACGAATGAATGAACTGGGCCATCCAGAAGTAGATCGGGATACCCAGGAATATGTTGAAGGGGAAGGTGATGCCCAGCGCGGCACCGATGGAGAGAGCCGGGTTGGCCTTCGGCACCGCGATGCGCATCGCCGCCGGGGCGGCAATGTAGGAGGCGCTGGCATACAGCGTGGCCAGAAGCATGGTGCCACCGACCGATAGCCCCAACATCCAGCCGAGAACGGTTCCGAGGATTCCGGAGAGCAGGGGAGTGATGATGGCAAAGCTGACCAGGAACAGGCCATAGCTCCGAAGCCCCGCGATCCGCGCCGCCGCGACCAGCCCCATCTCGAGAAGGAACAGCGCGAGTATACCCTTGAACAAATCGAAAAAGAGGATGTCGAGCGGCTTGATGCCCTCCGCCCCGGCGATGAAACCAATCACGAGTCCACCGGCGAGTAGCAGAATGCTCTTGCCGAAGAAAACCTCGTGCACCAGTTTGCCCCAGCGAACGTGTCCGGAGCCGAAACGGGCCAGCATCACGCCGATGACCAGCGCAGGGATCTCGAGCAATACCAGGAAGACGATCATATAGCCTTCGAAGTCGATGTCTTCCTGTATCAGGAGGGCGACCCCGACGGAGAACGTGACTACGCTGACTGATCCGTAGTGCGCGGCGATCGAGGCCGAATCCGCTCGCGTCATACGGCCTAGCAGCCGCAATACAGGGAATACCAATACTGGAATCAGCGAGCCAACGGCCAGAATGAGCAGTGCGGGAACCACGAGTTCAAGCAGGGAGAACTCGGCCAGTTTCACACCGCCTTGCAGGCCGATCGCGAGGAGCAGAAAAATCGACAGGGCTTCGTAGATCGACGCTGGGATCTTGAGATCGGATCGCACCAGCCCGGCAAATACGCCGAGCATGAAGAACAGCACCACGGGTTCAAAATGCATGGCCGGTATCCTGTGCGGATGGGGCGGGACAGATTGCTGCGGAAATGCCGGGAATGGCCAAGAAATTACCCAAGCCAGAGCGGCGCGTCATGGCTACTCGGCCCAGCAACCCAGATAGGCCTCGATGATATCGAGCACGGCCTTGGACTTGATCACCAGCCCGAGGTCGATCATTTCCGAACTGGTGACGGTTGCATGGTTGGCTGCCGGAACTGGCGCCGGTACCAGCTGATTCGACTCCTCGCGGAAAAAAACCGCGGCGATGACGCCAGCAAAGAGGAATTTCCGACCCGTGTTGTGATTGGGCCGCATGAAATCGGGTTGGTAAACAAATACCGGGCTTCCGCTGGAACCGGGGTAAACCGCCGCGTCGATCAGGAATTCGGGTCGCCCCTCGAAATCAAGGATCATCGGCGTCGCCGTTGTACCTCGGCGCATGATCGGCATCAGGTTCACATGATCCCAGACGCCGCTGGGGTAGCCTACGAAAAGGACTTCCTCCAGAGCGTCCAATGCACGCAGGGTGGCGCTGTCCGGGCAGAGGCGGCTGTCGATCACGTGATAATAGAGTTCGACTCCCTGATCGCGCGCCGCCTGTTCCAATGGGCGCATCGGTACGACCGCCAGATCGACCTCGGGGTCCGGATGCAGGAACCACGCGTGCGGAAAGTCCTCGATGTTCAGCTGGAAGCGCCGCCCGATGTCCGGTTGCCCGTTGCGTTTCTGGGTGAATACCAAACCGCCGCTGCGCACTCCTTCGACGAGGTGACGGTTGGTGACGATGAACGTATGCGTGCCACGCTTGTGGGCATGGCTGACGACGAAGGCGGTGCCCGATCCTTCGCTGCCGTCATCCAGTACCGTGTCGACACGGATCGTGTTGAACAGCAGCTTCTTGCTCAGCGAATTGACGTCCATGATCGTTACCGGGTCAGTCCCATGTACAGCATGGGCAGTTTTTCGGGCAGTCTCTCGACCTGATCCAGCACGGTGAAATGGCTCATGCCGAAAATACGTGAGACGTATTGATCCGCATGCGGATCGAGTGACAACGCGTAGGTTGTGACCCCGTTGCGCGCAAGTTCCTCGACGGCACGTTTCGCGTCGTGACGCAGGTACTGGGGGTCGCGGGTGTCATTGTCGGCGGGCTCGCCATCGGTGATGACGAACAGGATTTTCTTGTTCTTCGGCTGTTGCCCCAGATACATGCCGGCGTGCCTCAGCGCGGCGCCCATGCGCGTGGAGTAGGCGCCTTTCATTCCGGAGAGTCGTGCTTTGACGATATCATTGTAGGGCTGCTCGAAATCCTTGAAGCGATAGTAGTGCACGTCGTGTCGGCCGTCGGAACAGAAGCCGTGCAGCGCGAACGGGTCGCCGATGCGGTCGAGCGCATCGGAGAGAAGTACGGTAGCCGAACGGGTCAGGTCCATGATGCTGTATTCCTGGCCACGGACCTTGTCGTTCGCGGATTCGGACATGTCCAGCAGTACCATCACTGCCAGATCCCGAACGTTGCGCTTGTAGCGCATCATGATACGGGTATCCGGCTGCTGTCCGGTCCGAATGTCCACCATCGCGCGAATTGCCGCGTTGATGTCGAGTTCGTCGCCATCCTCCTGACGACGCAGGCGCTGCATGCCCTGTGGGATCATCGACTCGATCAGGAACTTCAGGCGCGAGATTACCGGCTTGTGATCGACAATGATCTGTTCGATCGTCTCCAGATCGCCGAGCTTGGGCTGGCGCTCCAGAACGGTGACCCAACTGGGCCGTTCGAGCTGGATCTGGTAGTCCCACTCGTGATAATGGAAGGGGTCGGAGACCGGAGTCTTGCCTTCGAGCTCGTTGATGGTCACGCCTTCCTGGTCCAGGTAGAACTCCGTCGGCAGAACCCATATTTCCTGCGCGTCGTCACCGGCGAACTCGTAGTCCAGCGTGTTCACCATTTCGATCACGCTGACCTTCTTGCGCACCTGCTTTGGTGCCCAGGTCGCCTCGAGTGCGGCTTCGAGGTCGTATTCCTCCGATTCCCAGACCGTGCGGTTGTCGTCACGGTAGATCGCCCGCAGCGTGTCGGTGCGGACGTTGAACTCCGGCAGCGGCAGTGTGGCAAGGCTGTGGCCGAGAGCGACGCCGATGTTCCAGCTGACCTGATTGCTGGACAGATCCTTCTCCGCGCGAAACAGTGCCAGACCCTCCTGCACCCAGGGATGCGGGTCACCGGAGTCTTTTTCCAGCAGCGCGCGGGCGAGTCGGTTCAGGAGATCGCCAACGGATTCGGGTTCCCTGAAATCGGCGGGCGGGTGCAGCGCAAGCCACGAGGCGCGCATGCCCGGAAACTGCCGGCAGGCCAGTTCTTCGACCCGTGCGTCCTCGATCGCCTCGATGATCGCCATCTGCGTGGTGTTCAGCGTTTCCGGGGATAGGGGTTGCCGAGTGAATACGAGATGCGCGGCGCAGTGGTTGGCGGCCGCCCGGTAGACCTCGAGACCGCTGACGATCTGTTCGGACGGCGTGTCGTCGCCCTGTGGCCGGTAGTCATCGTAGGCGTCGGCAATATGGATCAGGAAGCGTTCGATATATGGCTTCAGACCTTCTCGGCTCTCGAAGTCACCCGCTGTCGGCCGCAGAAAGAAATCCCGCCCCCACATGGCTCGGAGGTAGATGTTCAGGCGGCGTTGCACGTCGACAAACAGGGTACCCTTGCGTTCCTCCTGCAGCACTGAAAGTGCGTCGGGGCTTTCCAGGGAGAAGTAGCGGAGCTGGCCCTCGAAGTCGGTCTTGTAGGCCTGCGCACCCCAGCCCACCCAACGGCGCAGACCGCCGAGCGTCAGTTGTGTAAGCAGGCGGTCGAGGTTCTGCAGCATCGGGCGGAGCCCGCGCGGCGCCTGCGATAGCATCACCTGGAGCACGTTGAGGTAGGCCCGGAAGAGATCCTCGTCGCCCAGACGTTCGGCGGCGAGCGGAGCCGTTCCGGCAATCAGGGTCAGAACCTCGCCGGAAGTTTTCGAGGCCATGCTGAGCAGAAAGGTGACCAGGTCGGGAAGCACGT
Source organism: Thioalkalivibrio sp. (assembly GCA_007136145.1). Classification (GTDB taxonomy): domain Bacteria; phylum Pseudomonadota; class Gammaproteobacteria; order Ectothiorhodospirales; family Ectothiorhodospiraceae; genus Thioalkalivibrio. Next base: position 3,536 of record SLHN01000230.1, on the reverse strand, counting down.
CCTCGCCGATCGCCCGCGCCATCTCGGGCATCTCCTGCAGATAGGTGACGACGAGATCCTGTCCGCGGCCCAGGTGGTGCAGCGCGACCGCGCCCTTCAGGAAGTTGTCCAGGCCTCGTGAGGTGAAGACGCGCGCCGCCTCGTTCCAGGATGCGCGCAGCACGTCCTGGGCATCGTGCGGGAGATCCTCGAGGATCTCCTCGTAGTCTTCGAGATGTATGGCCATGGCAACTCGGCTGCGCGTCGGCCTTGGGCGACGCTCAAGGACTTCAGAAGTAGGTGGTTACAGCGGAATCGAGCGCGTCGCGCATGTCCGGGTCGTCGGTGATCGGCCGTACCAGCGCCACACGGCAGGCGGCCAGCGGCGTTACACCTTTCGCGATCAGCGAGCCGGCATAGATCAGCATTCGCGTCGACAGGCCTTCATCGAGGCCGTGCCCCTTGAGGTTGCGTGCGCGCTCTCCGATATGGACCAAGTTCTTGGCGACTTCGATATCCACGCCGGACTCGTGGGCGACGATCTCGGCCTCGATGTCATGCTCGGGGTAGTTGAAATCGAGCGCGCCGAAGCGCTGTTTGGTCGATTGCTTCAGGTCCTTCATCAGCGACTGATAACCGGGGTTGTAGGAGATCACCACCTGGAAATCCGGGTGTGCCTCGATGATTTCCCCCTTTTTCTCCAGCGGTAGTACCCGCCGCGCGTCGGTCAGCGGATGAATGACGACTGTAGTGTCCTGGCGAGCTTCGACCACTTCGTCGAGGTAACAGATCGCTCCAAGCCGAGCTGCCACCGCCAGCGGGCCGTCCTGCCAGCGAGTGCCGTCCGCATCGAGCAGGAACCGGCCGACCAGATCCGAGGCGGTCATGTCCTCGTTGCAGGCCACGGTGATCAGCGGCTTGCCCAGTCTCCAGGCCATGTATTCGACGAAGCGCGTCTTGCCGCAACCGGTCGGTCCCTTGAGCATCATCGGCATGCGTACGGAATACGCGGCCTCGTAAAGGTCGACCTCGTCGGCAACCGGGCGATAGTAGGGTTCGTCCGTTATGTAGTAACCGGCCAGTGGGCCGGAACTCTGCGTGGCTGTGGGACGCAAGTAGGTCTCGGCAGCCGGACGGGGGTTTGCTGTGGGCGTTCTCGTCACGGGTTGCTGGCCGGCAGTGCTGGCGAAGGCACCACGACGCGGGGCGTAGGTTCGCATGTTGGGTCCGTTGGGCATTTCACATCACCTGTTGGTTTTATCGTCAATCCGGCCAGATGCGATCGGGAAACAGCGCGGTTCCGCTTTCGGGGACCGCGCCCCCGGACATCTTCTTGCGCGTGGTCTGCGCGGCGGTGGACGATTTTGTCTGCTGCTTCGGTGTCGGCCCGGCCCCGGCCTTCGCGCTTGCCCTCGGTTTTGTTTTGGCGGGTGTGCTCGTGTCGGCGGCGGTGGCGGCCTTGGCTGGCGGCTTGGCTTCAGCCTGCGGCTCTGGTGTCTGAGTTGCCTTGGCTTGGCGTACGCTGGCGGAAAGCTTGTTCTTCGTCGTGGTCATGTTGCAATCACCTCATTGATGACGGCTTCGATTTCGGCTGCGGCCTGGATTCCACGGCCTCCCAACTGGTATACGGATACGCCGTCCAGTGCGGCTCCGCGGTACACGGCTCTGCGGCGCATCACGGCTTCGAGAACCGGGATGTCGAACTCTTCCAGAGCCTCGCGCATCGATCCCGACAGCGCACTACGTGGCTCCATCTGGTTGAGCACCAGAAAGGCCCGGAGTTTCCGGTTCACCTTGCGGGCTTCGGCGATCTCCTGCGGCAACCGGAGACTTGCCCACAGATCCACCGGCGACGGCAGAATCGGGATCAATGCGAGGTCGCAAGCACGCAGCGCCTGAAGGGACGCATGACTGTCCAGCGAAGGCGGACAGTCGAGTACTGTGTACCGATAGGCTCGGAAGCCTTTCTGGATCGATTGCGCATCCCATTTACCACTCATCTGTTTCACGGTGGCGGGGAAGGGCGCGCTGCCCAATGTCGCCCATTGTATTGACGACCCTTGCGGGTCGAGATCGACGACTACTGTTTCGCCACGGCGAGCGAGACCCGCGGCGAGGTTCATTGCGAGTGTCGTTTTACCCGCGCCGCCCTTCTGGTTGACCACCGCCGTGACATGCGTGGGCACGTCAGTTCCCCATCCGCGCACGCAGCGTATTGATTCGTCCCGCGAGTTCCAGCTCCGTGGTCCCGGGATCCCCCCCATCGGCGGACTCCAGGGTGATGTTCACGTAGGTCGTGCCGAAATTGATGTTCTGAGGATGAACGCCAAGTTCTTCGGTCAATGCGGCGAGATCATCAAGAAACACTCGGGTTTCGCCATAACGCTCGAACTCGAAGCGCTTGAACAAGGCCGGTGGCCTGCCTCGCGTTTCCCATCCATCTGGCAGATCAGTCATTGCCATTCCGTTCGTTCAGCAACTGGTCGATTTCCTGAACATGCGCCAGTTCCTCCTGCAGTATGCCTTCGAGCAGCGTGGCGGACTCTTCGTCACGCATGCGTCTGGCGTGCGCGACGGCTTCGCGGTAAATCCTGACTGCGTCGGCCTCGAGAACCCGATCCACTGCAAGCAAATCATCCACGGTCCGCCCCAGTCGAGCCGGTGCAAGATTGGTCGCTGAAGGTGCGACGCCGGCCAGGATCAGTCGTTCCATCAGGCGTTCGGCATGCTCGAGTTCCTCGATCGCCTCGTGGCGCAAATGCGACGCAAGTGCCTTGTCTCCCCATAGGCGCGCAAGCACACTTTGGGCAAGGTACTGCTGGACGGCACTCATCTCGTGGGTGAGTGCGCGTCCCAGCCAGCCAATGGTCCGCGGATCGATACTCATCGATCCCGGTTCCTAGCTTTGCGTCGAGGTCAGCTCGGCGTCACGGCCACCGCCGGTGGCGGATGGGTCGGTAGGCAGAATGCCTTCGACCTCGCTGTGCACACGGGCGATGATGTGTGCGGCCACCAGACCATCACCGACGCGTTCGCAGGCATCGGCACCGGCGCGAACCGCCGCGTTGACCGCGCCGGTCTCGCCGCGCACGAGCACGGTGACATAGCCACCGCCGACGAACTGACGACCGATCAGCCGAACTTCGGCAGCCTTGGTCATCGCGTCCGCTGCTTCGATCGCCGGGACCAGACCGCGGGTTTCAATCATGCCAAGGGCAATTCCAGCCACGTTAGCCATGAACCTTCTCCATTACCGTTTAGGGGATCCGAGAGCCTGTGTTTCAGGCGGACGGAGCGGTTGGCAGGATGCCTTCCACTTCACTATGCACACGGGCGATGATGTGCGCGGCCACCAGACCGTCACCGACGCGTTCGCAGGCATCGGCGCCGGCGCGCACGGCGGCGTTGACCGCACCGGTTTCGCCGCGCACGAGCACTGTAACGTAACCGCCGCCGACGAACTGACGCCCGATCAGGCGGACTTCAGCGGCCTTGGTCATCGCGTCCGCCGCTTCGATCGCGGGCACCAGACCGCGGGTTTCGATCATGCCAAGGGC
>SLHN01000115.1 GCA_007136145.1 Thioalkalivibrio sp. | reverse complement strand
TGCTACACCTCGGACGGCACCGGGCACACGATGCTCTATGCGCTGGGTGATCAGACCATCGCGCACGGGATTCCGGTACTCGAGCGGCAGGAAGCACTGGCGCTGATCCATGACGGGGGTCGTTGCCATGGGGCGGTAGTGCGCGACCTGATCACCGGCGAGCTGACCGCGTACCTGGCCAAGGCGACCACCATTGCCACCGGCGGCTATGGCCGAATCTACAAGGTCTCGACCAACGCGATCATCTGCGAGGGGACTGGCATCGCGCTGGCGCTGGAGACGGGGGCGGCAACGCTGGGCAATATGGAAGCGGTTCAATTCCATCCCACGGCCATCATCACCGCCGGAATCCTGACCACCGAGGGATGCCGCGGCGATGGCGGCGTGCTGCGCGATGTCGATGGTCACCGATTCATGCCCGATTACGAGCCGGAAAAGAAGGAACTCGCGTCGCGTGATGTCGTGTCGCGGCGGATGACAGAACACATGCGCAAGGGGAAGGGCGTCCCGTCGCGTTATGGCGATCATCTCTGGCTGGACATCACCGGTCTGGGTCGTGCGCACATCGAGAAGAACCTGCGTGAGGTCAAGGACATCTGCGAGTATTTCCTGGGGATCGACCCGGTCAGGGACTGGATCCCCGTTCGTCCGACCCAGCACTATTCGATGGGCGGCATTCGCACCGACCACACCGGGCAGAGTCCGACACTGAAGGGCCTGTTCTCCTGCGGCGAGTCGGCCTGCTGGGATCTGCACGGCTTCAATCGTCTGGGCGGTAACTCGGTCGCGGAGACGGTGGTCGCGGGAATGATCGTCGCCGAGTTCATCGCCGACTACTGCGAGTCCGAGGCGGGCGATGTGAATGTCGAAACCAGCCTGGTGCGCGGGTTCCTCGACCGCGAGCAGACGAGGCTGAATGCCCTGCTGGAGAATGCCGGTGGCGAAAGCGTGGTGGAGCTTCGTGAACGCATGGAGACGGTGATGATGGACAAGGTCGGGATCTTCCGGACCGGCACCGAGCTGGAAAGCGCGGTAAACGAATTGCGGGACCTCCTGATCCGCAGTCGCAATATCACGCTGCGCACCAAGGCCCGGGGTTCGAACCCGGAGCTCGTTGCGGCCTACCGGTTGCAGAAGATGATCAAGATCGCACTGTGCGTGGCACAGGGTGCGCTGTTGCGCACCGAAAGCCGTGGTGCCCATTTCCGCGAGGATTTCCCGCAGCGCAATGATCGCGATTGGCTGAAACGCACGCTGGCGACCTGGCCCGACGAATCCGCGGATCTCCCGACGATCGCGTACGAGGATATCGACGTGAAGGACATGGAACTGCCACCGGGTTTTCGTGGCTATGGCGCGCGCAATCACGTCGATCACCCGGACACGGAAGCGCGAGTTGCCGAGGTGGAACGGATCACCAGGAGCCTGTCGGAGGCCGACCGGTTCGAACGTCAGGCGGCGTTGATGGAATACGAATCCCTGCTACCGCAGAAATACCGGGGCAGGAACGAGCGCCTGACGGAGAGATTGCCATGAATACCAGCAGGCAGGAAGCGGCGGATCCCGATGCCCCGGCGCGACGCTTGAAGATCAGTGTACTGCGTTACAACCCGCAGGAACCCGGGATCAGGCCACATCTGCGGACGTTTGAACTCGACGAAGCGCCGAGCATGACGCTGTTCGTGGCGCTGAACGATATTCGGGAACGGCAGGACCCCTCACTACAGTTCGACTTCGTGTGTCGGGCAGGCATCTGCGGCAGTTGCGCGATGCTGATCAATGGCCGACCCGGGCTCGCCTGCCGGACGCTGACCAGCAATCTCGGTGAACGGATCACCCTGGCGCCGCTCCCGTTTTTCGAGTTGATCGGCGACCTTTCGGTGAACACCGGCAAGTGGATGCGTGGCATGAGCGAACGTCTGGAAGCCTGGATCCACGATACCGGCACGGTCGATCTGCGCCGCCTCGAGGAACGCATGGAGCCGGAGCTGGCGGAGCAGATTTACGAACTCGAGCGCTGCATCGAGTGCGGCTGCTGCCTCGCCGCCTGCGGTACCGCGCGGATGCGCCACGATTTCGTCGGAGCCGTTGGTCTGAACAAGATTGCGCGGTTGCGACTCGATCCGCGCGACCAGCGAACCGATGCCGACTACTATGAACTGATCGGCGATGACGACGGGGTCTTCGGTTGCATGACGCTGCTGGGCTGTCAGGACGTATGTCCGAAGAATCTCGACCTGCAGACGCAGATTGCCTACATGCGCCGCAAGATGCTGCGCGCGGCGGTGTTTCCCGGAGCATGACGTGCAGGGGTGTGCAACCGGGTACGGGAACGCGAGGGAATTGCTGCAACGCCAGCAGGGGGGGTAGGGCCCGGTCGAGGCTACGGGACGACTGGCATTGTGAGTGTTGAGCGTCCCTGGGTTCAGATCCCCTGTCGGGGTAGTCTGATCACCTCCACTTTGACTCTCACCAAACCCTGGTCGATCATTCCGAGATCCCGGGCGGCCTGGCGCGACAGGTCGATGATCCGACCGGCCTTGAACGGCCCGCGATCGTTGATCGTGACGACGACGCTCTTGCCGGTATCGGGTCTGGTGACCCGAACCTTGGTTCCGAATGCCAGTGTCTTGTGCGCGGCAGAGTAGTCGTTCTGATTGAAACGCTGTCCGCTGGCGGTTTTTCGGCCCTGGAAGCGGTCATGGTAAAACGAGGCAATGCCGGTTTCCGTATGGCCTGATTTCACGCCTGCATTGGCCGAGAGCGGGACGAGGGCGAGCAGGACAAGTGGCAGAACGAGCACTGCCATCGTGGCGCGGGCGTTGAACGCCATCCGTCGAAAGCGGTGGCGTTTCCATTCACTCGGCCGAAATTTGGTTTCGGAGTCTGGCATGGTCGTTGAATATAACCAATCTCTTATGGATGATCAACCCCATCGGGCGCCATCGAACCTGAAAGTTAGCCGCAGGGTGAGATGAGGCGAGGACGAACCCTGCCGCACCGGAAACACGTCGGGGCAGTGGCGGCCTCGGGGCTAACCTCGGATAGCGCAAGTGGCCGTACGCATTGGTATCCTGTATATCTCGCCACAGGTGCCGCGCGTCCGCACGATAGAGTTGAACCGGTTTGCTTGCACCGTCGGTGGAGAAAGGATCCTCTCGGGCGAGGTTTCCTGGACTCGGGAACAGGCGTTCAGGTGCTGAGCCAAAGGCCATTGGAGGTAAGCGGATGGAATCGTTTCGTTGGGATCAGTACTACGTAACCGGGCTCGAGGACGTTGACGCCCAGCACATGCGTCTGGTCGCGATGATCAATCGCCTCGGCGATCTCGCGGCGGACCCCGGCGGGCCGCACGCGGATGGGATTGCCTCGGTGCTGGAAGAGCTTGCTGACTATGCTGTCTATCATTTCACGGAGGAAGAGTCCCTGATGCGCGAGGTGGACGTCGATCCACGCCACCGGTGTGGTCACCGGCGTGAGCATCAGGCCTTCACCGACGAAGTGGCGCGTCTTGCGACCGATACCCTGTCGCCCGATCGTCTGAACCATTTGCTGAAGTATCTCGTCAACTGGCTGGCCTACCACATTCTGGGGTCGGATCAGTCGATGGCACGTCAGATCGCGATGATTCGGCAGGGAGAGACACCCGCTGCCGCCTACGAGATCGACGATCGCAAGGGTATCCGGGTGACCGAGCCGCTGGTGGTCGCCCTGAACGGGTTGTTTCAGCAGGTGTCAGCTCGCAATCTGGAGCTGCAGCAGCTGAATCAGACGCTCGAGGCAAAGGTTGAGGAACGTACTCGGGAGCTGGCGCTCGCCAACAGCCATCTCGAGGAGCTGTCGCTCACGGATGTGTTGACCGGCCTGCCCAATCGACGCCATGCGTTGCGGCGGCTCGACAGCGAATGGAAATCCGGTGGTCTACTGGCGTGCGTGATGATCGACTGCGATGGTTTCAAGCAGGTGAACGATACTTACGGTCACGATGCGGGTGATTCCGTCCTCAGGGCTGTCGCCCAGTGTCTCAAGGATCATGTCCGCACCGATGATCTTGTCAGCCGCCTTGGTGGCGATGAGTTTCTCGTGATCTGTCCGCATACCGGGCTCGGTGGCGGCATGTATCTGGCGGAACAGCTTCGAACAACGATCGGCGGCATGCGTGTGACGGCGGGAGATGGACATTGGCAAGGCAGTATCAGCGTTGGTGTGGCTGCCCGCACTGATGCGATGAGGCGCCCGGACGATCTGATCAAGGAAGCGGACAATGGTGTTTACCTGTCGAAGAACGGTGGGCGTAACCGGGTCTCGACGGTGCAGAGCACCGCTTCGGGATAGCGTGCCGATGCTGTGGGGATACGCGATTTCCTGCAATGGTCGTCGGCTGGTGTGATCAAAGATGGGTTTCGACGGTCTCCACAAGGTACCGGCTGACCTGAAGCTGAGCGGGCCAGGTTCTCGGGGTGAGGTGGGCCTTGAGCCACAGCGCGTCGACGAAGTCCTCGGGTTCGGGCAACTGTTCCCAGACGGCAGGCAGGAACGTCGCGCGCCGTTCGCCGCTGCGGACGACGAGACCGTCAATGCCCGGGCGGAGTATCGCAAGCAGGGTTTCGCGGGTATTCACGGGCAGGGTTTCATGAGTACCGAGGGTTGCAACCGATAGCCGAAGCCCCCGAATTTCCCATGTTTCCAGCGCCGGAAAGCGTGGATCCCGGCAAGCGGCCGCGTAGGCGTTTTCGGATACATCCTCGGCCAGCGGACGGGTGGGCTCCAGGCTGCCGATACAACCCCGCAAAGCTCCTTCACGCTTCAGGGTGACGAAGCTGGCACCGGGAGACAGCAGTAAGCCGTTCTCGCGACCCCGGTCGATGGCAGGAACGGGGAGTAGTCCGGCCGCATGGTGCACGCTCCGAGCACCGATCTCCAGCAGGCGATCACCGATATCGCGGCACATGGCGGTGCCCAAAGACTCAGTGAAATGCCCAGGCGCCATAACCAACAACCTCCGTGCGAGGACCCGCGGTATCACCCGAGTTGCGCAAATCCAGCGTTACGGTCTTCAGTCCGCGCTCTCGCGCGACACGCAGCAGGCCCGCGAGAGGTCTGCACCCGCAGGCTCTGTAGGGATCCAGCAGACTTCCGTCACAGCATTCGATCGCGCGACAGGTTTCCGCATCAATGGCCTTTGCGGTCCGATAATCAAGATAGTGCGACAGGTCCGAACTGACGATGATCAGCGTATCGGGGCCACCCCAGAGTGCCTCCAGCACACTGGCGACGGTTTCCGGTTCCGCTTCGCCGACGACCAGGGGCACCAGCGTGAACTCGGGTAGCGCGATCTGCAGGAAGGGGAGGTGAACCTCGAGGCTGTGTTCCGGGCGATGCGCTTCGTCAAGCCGAGTCACTCCAGGGAGCGCTTCAATCGTATCGAGCACCGGGCGGTCGATCCTGACCAGCCCGAGCGGTGTTCGGTAGGCGCTCGCCGTTGTGGTGGCCACGCCGCGGAAAGGGATCCGGTGGGAAGGGCCGAGCAGGACGACCCTGCGGATACTGTCCGCACGGGCGCCCAGCGTGGCATACGCGGAAGCCGCGACGGGTCCGGAGTAGCGGAGTCCCGCGTGCGGCGCGACCAGTGCTTTCGGTTGCCAGCCCGCGTCGCCAAGAGGCGGTACTTGTTCCATCAGAGCAAGGATCTGTTGTTTCAGGTTCTCGGGGTCGTCGGGATAGAACAGCCCGGCAACCGCGGGTTGGCGAATGTTCCGCTGTTCGTCCATGGGTCGATCTCATTCTGCGCCTATCGCGTTGGACAACCATATCGGACGACGGTTGCGCGGCGCGGAGCGGGTGCCTGGGCGGAACCGCGCGCGGGCTCGTTGGTCTACCCCCAGTAGGGTCTTTGGAGGGTTACCGAGAGGCATGGCGGAGATTGTCACCAGGGACGCATTTACCGTTCCTACCCGCTTCTGGCACAGATTGGACGATGGCCGGGTCGAATGCGATCTGTGCCCCCGGTTCTGTAAAATGAAGCCCGGTCAGCGTGGCGCGTGCTTTGTGCGCGCGAACCTGGGTGGCGAGGTGGTATTGACGACCTATGGGCGTTCCAGCGGCTATTGCATCGACCCGATCGAGAAGAAGCCGCTGAATCATTTCCTGCCCGGAACCCCGGTACTCTCCTTCGGCACCGCCGGGTGCAATCTCGCGTGCAAGTTCTGCCAGAATTGGGATATCAGCAAGTCGCGCGAACTCGACACCCTGATGGACCGCGCCGATCCGGCGACGATCGCCCGCGCGGCGGTGGCGTCGGGTTGCCGCTCGGTGGCGTTCACCTACAACGACCCGGTGATCTTCCACGAGTACGCGCAGGATGTTGCGGCCGCCTGCCGCGCCGAGGGCGTACGCACGGTCGCGGTCACCGCGAACTACATCACCGAGGAAGCCCGGGCCGAGTTCTACGCCGGCATGGACGCGGCCAACGTGGACCTGAAGGCGTTCACCGAGCGCTTCTATCACCGGCTGACCGGTGCCCATCTGCAGCCAGTGCTCGACAACCTCGAGTGGCTGGTGCGCGAGACCGATGTCTGGGTAGAACTGACCACGCTGCTGATTCCCGGCGAGAACGACAGCGAGGCCGAAATCCGTGGCATGTGCGAATGGGTGGTGGAGAAGCTCGGGCCACAGGTGCCGATGCATTTCAGCGCGTTCCATCCCGATTTCCGGATGACCGAGCATCCGCCAACGCCGGTACGGACCCTGCGCCGGGCGCGGCGCATCGCGCTGGATACTGGCCTTCGGTATGCCTACACGGGCAACGCCTACGACCCGGCCGGGCAGTCCACCTACTGTCATGCCTGTGGTCAGTGTCTGATCGGTCGCTCGGGTTACGTGATTTCCGACTGGAACCTGGACCACGAGGGTCGCTGCAGCGTCTGTACGACACCCTTGGCCGGGCACTTCGAGCCGCGTCCCGGCGACTGGGGTTCGCGCCGGCAACCGGTGCGCCTCGCCGAATACGCGTAGCGTGAAAGTCACGGCCCATTGCGTATCGCTGACGACCCGTAGGGCGGAAGAGCGCAGCGTCATCCGCCGTGCGGCGCTGGTATCGCCCGGGCGCCTGTAGCGGCCCCAGCGCTGGATGGCGGATGACGGCCTTCGGCCTTTTCCGCCCTACGCCTAATCCTTCCGTCGTTCGGGGTGGCCCGGAGCCATGGCAGTTAGCGTGCCGTCTCGCCGGGCGGATCGGCGGTTGCTATGCTTGCGGTCGCCATGCGTATCCTTTTTCTGACTCACAGTTTCAACAGCCTCAGCCAGCGCCTGTTCGTGGAGCTGCGGCGCCTCGGGCATGAAATCTCCATCGAATTCGATATCAACGATCGGGTGACCGAGGAGGCTGTTGCTCTGTACCGGCCTGACCTGGTGATCGCTCCGTTCCTGAAGCGCGCGATTCCGGAATCCGTGTGGAGGCACACACTGTGCTGGATCGTGCACCCCGGTCCCGTCGGGGACCGCGGCCCCGCGGCGCTGGACTGGGCGATCGAGGAGGCTGCGACGGAGTGGGGTGTAACCGTACTGCAGGCCGACGCGGAGATGGACACTGGAGACGTCTGGGCCTCGGAGATGTTTCCGATGCGGGCCGGATCCAAAAGCAGCCTGTATCGTCGCGAGGTTTCGGATGCCGCGGTTCGAGCGGTCAAGCTCGCCCTGGAGAGGCTCGGGGATCCGAGCTTCCGGCCCGCGCCGCTGCCGGTGGCCGCGGACGGAAGTCGCGGGCGGTGGCGGCCGTCGATCAGGGCCGCTGAGCGGCGCGTCGACTGGAGCGACGACAGCACGGCCGTCATACTGCGAAGGATTCGGGCTGCCGACGGGTTTCCCGGTGTCCGCGACGAGATTCTCGGGCTGCCGGTCAGCCTGTTCAATGCCTGGCCCGAATCCCGCCTGCGCGGTGAACCGGGAGCGGTGATCGCGACCCGTGATGGCGCGGTCTGCCGGGCAACACGGGATGCCGCGGTGTGGATCACGCACCTGCGCCGGATCGAGCCCGGGCGAGAACACCTGAAACTGCCCGCGGTACAGGTGCTGGGTGCCGACCGCCTGAATGGCGTGCCCGAGGTTCCCCTGGACCCGTTTGCCACGCTGGACGGGGACACCTGGCGAGAGATCGAATGCCGGATCGAAGGTGGCGTTGGCTATCTCAGCTTCGAATTCCACAACGGCGCGATGTCCGCCGAGCAATGCCGCCGGTTGCTGACGGCCTGGGAGCGACTGCGGCGAACGTCCGCACGGGTGCTGGTGTTGCTGGGCGGGAGCGATTTCTGGTCCAACGGGATCCACCTGCACCGGATCGAGGCCGAGGAGAATTCCGCGGACGCCTCCTGGGACAATATCGAGGCGATGAATGATCTGACCCGCGCGATCATCGAGACCGATGACCGGCTGGTGATCGCGGCCCTGCGCGGCAACGCGGGGGCCGGCGGTGTTTTCCTCGCTCTCGCCGCGGACGAGGTCTGGGCGGCACCCGGCGTGGTTTTGAACCCGCATTACAAGAACATGGGCAACCTGTACGGTTCCGAGTACTGGTCGTATCTGTTGCCCCGACGGGCCGGGAACGACGCCGCCCGGAACATCATGGGGAACCGCCTGCCGTTGGGTGCCCCGGAGGCAATACGGGCAGGGTTGCTGGACGCGGTATTCGGCAGCGACACCGCCGACTTCGCCGAGCAGGTCTGTCTGCGCGCCGTGGATCTGGCGTCGGCGCCTGATCTGCCGGAGCGTCTCGTGAACAAGCAGGCACGGCGCAAGCAGGACGAGGCCCGGCGGCCGCTGGCTGAATACCGGGAAGAGGAAATGCGGCACATGAGGCTGAACTTCTTTGGCTTCGATCCCAGTTATCATGTCGCGCGGTACAACTTCGTGCATCGCGTGCCGCAGTCACGCACTCCGCTGCATCTCGCTCTGCACAGACGCCTGAGTACAGTGAGCGGCAAGGGCACCATCACAAGGAACACGACATGAGTGAACGTTTCACGGTTTCCGTCGAGCCCGGGTTGGCGGAAGAGTTCGACGCCTTCATGAAACGCAAGGGGTACGGGAATCGGTCCGAGGCGGTGCGCGACCTGATCAGGGGCGCATTGGCCAGGGAGCGCCTGGATCCCGATCAGGACGGCGCCTGCGTTGGAGTGTTGAGCTACATGTACGACCATCATGAGCGCGAGTTGAGCAAACGCCTGACTCAGGCGCATCACGCCCACTACAATCTGACGGTGACCACGCTGCACATGCATCTGGATCATGATCTCTGTGTCGAATCCGTTCTGCTCAGGGGCAAGGCCAGTGACGTGCAGGCGTTCGCGGAATCCGTGGTCGCACGCCCGGGGATCCGGCACGGCCACCTGCACCGCATTCCGGTCGAGCATCCTTCGGACCATGGCCGGTCGGCGCATCAGCATGACCACGGTCATGCGCATACCGATTGACCCGCTCCCGCATCCGGATCACGACCCGTTCGGCCCTGCTTTGCCAGTCGGCGTAGGGTGCCAATGAGCGCAGCGAATTGCGCCGTTCGAGGCCCGGAAATCAACGGGGCAGACCCGGTCAGCGGCGCAGGCCCGGCGTGTGATCGGTGCGGTTCGGCTGCGCCTTACGGCACCCTACGCTGGTTCTTTCCTGTTCGTTGGCGGGGCCGGCGCATGGCAGCGCGGCATGGGGCCCTGCGCGATGGCAGGCTCGGAACCCCGCGCCTTTGGGGGCTGGAATGAGCCCGGGTGGCGTGGTGGCGGCGGGTCATCCGGCGACCGCTGAAGCCGCTGCCACGATTCTCGAGGCGGGTGGCAACGCCTTTGACGCGGTGATTGCAGCGCAGCTCGCGGCCTGCGTCGCGGAACCCGTGCTGTGTTCCCTCGGCGGCGGTGGGTTCGTGCTGACAAGAAAGGGGCAGGGACCGGTGCGGGTCCACGACTTCTTCGTGCAGACACCCCGGAACAAGCGGCCACTCGATGAGATCGAGTTTCTGCCGATCGTCGCCGATTTCGGCGACGCCCAGCAGGAATTCCATATCGGCCTCGGTTCGGTCGCGACACCCGGGATGGTTCGTGGCCTGTTCAGTGTGCATCGGCAGCTCGGATCCCTGCCCATGTCGGTGTTGACCGAGCCAGCGGTGCGGCTGGCGCGGGAGGGTGTTCGGGTCAACGCGCTTCAGGCCCACGCGTTCCGGATCGTTGCCGCGATTTACGGCTTCTCCGCGGAAGCTCGCGCGCTGTTCAC
>SLHN01000045.1 GCA_007136145.1 Thioalkalivibrio sp. | reverse complement strand
TAGACCATGCACGCGCCGTCGAGCACGCGCATCGAGCGCTCGACCTCGATCGTGAAGTCCACGTGTCCCGGGGTATCGATGATGTTGATCCGATGCTCGGGAAACTGCTGGGCCATGCCGGCCCAGAAACAGGTCGTGGCAGCGGAGGTGATAGTGATTCCACGCTCCTGTTCCTGCTCCATCCAGTCCATCGTCGCGGCGCCATCGTGCACCTCGCCGATCTTGTGCGATATCCCGGTGTAAAAGAGGACACGCTCGGTCGTCGTGGTCTTGCCTGCGTCGATGTGTGCGCTGATCCCGATATTCCGGTAGCGCTTGATGGGAGTCTTGCGTGCCACTGTCAGCCTCTCTTCTTACTTACCAACGGAAATGGGCGAACGCCTTGTTCGCTTCCGCCATACGGTGGGTGTCTTCACGCTTCTTGACAGCGGAGCCCTTGCTTTCGGACGCATCCATCAATTCCCCAGCGAGTTTCAGGGGCATCGAGCGCTCTCCACGCTTGCGCGCGGCATCTACGAGCCAACGCATCGCCAGGGCGTCCTGACGTACGTTACGGACTTCAACGGGCACCTGGTAGGTGGCACCGCCAACCCGGCGGGATTTCACTTCCACCCGCGGGCGCACGTTCTCAAGGGCCTTGTCGAGCACGCCCATGCCATCGCCGCGCTTGGCCTCAATCTGGTCCAGGGCGCCATACACCACGCCCTCGGCCACGGATTTCTTGCCGTCGCGCATCACGGTATTAATGAATTTCGCAAGGCGCTCGCTCCCGAACTTGGGGTCGGGGAGGATGTGGCGCTTCGGGGCCTCTGATCTTCTGGACATGTTTGTCTTCCTGAACCGACGGTATTAGGTCTTCTTGGGACGCTTGGCGCCGTACTTCGACCGAGCCTGGGTGCGCTTCTGGACACCTTGGGTATCGAGGCTGCCGCGCACGGTGTGATAGCGCACACCCGGCAGATCCTTCACACGACCACCGCGGATCAGGACCACCGAGTGCTCCTGGAGGTTGTGACCTTCTCCGCCAATGTAACTGGTCACCTCGTAGCCGTTAGTCAGACGCACGCGCGCGACCTTCCGCAACGCGGAATTGGGCTTCTTCGGGGTCGTGGTGTAGACGCGCGTACAGACGCCCCGCTTCTGCGGTGAACCCTGGAGCGCGGGCACCGCGCTCTTTTCCACCTTTCGCTTGCGCGGCTTGCGCACCAACTGGTTAATCGTGGCCATGCAACCCTTTCTCCTAGCCGAAAAATAACGACAGGCCGATACGACGACCGGCCTGCCGAGGGAGCGGAAGTTTAAAGACCGCCCCCAACAGTGTCAAGGTTGAAACGCCCCTATTCGGTGGCGTCACCCGGTTGAGCGGCGTCATCCGCCGGCGCGATCGTCTCCGACTCGGTGCTCTCCGCACCGACCATGTCGAAAGTCGGCAACTCCAGCTGTCGCTTCCGGCGCCGTTCCCTGTGGTACGCAAGACCGGTACCAGCCGGGATCAGGCGCCCGACAATGACGTTTTCCTTCAACCCGCGCAGTTCGTCCCTCGCGCCGCGTGTGGATGCCTCGGTAAGGACTCTCGTGGTCTCCTGGAACGAAGCCGCTGAAATGAACGACTCGGTCACGAGGGACGCCTTGGTGATACCCAGCAATACCCGCTCGTAGGTCGCCGGGCGCTGGTCCTTCTCGAGCTTGTCGTTCTCCTCGATCACCCGGGCGCGGTCGAGTTGATCCCCGGCAAGAAGGCGGGTGTCACCAGGGTCGGTGACCACAACCTTGCGGATCATCTGGCGCAGGATCACTTCGATGTGCTTATCGTTGATCTTCACACCCTGAAGGCGGTAGACGTCCTGAATCTCCTGGACATGATATTCGGCCAGCACGGTCGCTCCGCGCAGACGCAGGATGTCATGCGGATCCAGCTCGCCGTCAACGATGATCTCGCCGCGTTCCACGCGTTCGCCCTCGAACACGTTAACATTACGGTATTTCGGGATCAGGGTCTCTTGCGGGTCTCCGCTTTCCGGCGTGATCACGACCCGCTGCTTGCCCTTGGTCTCCTTGCCGAACGAAATCGCCCCGGAGATTTCCGCCAGGACCGCGGCATCCTTTGGCTTTCGGGCCTCGAACAGGTCCGCGACGCGCGGCAAACCACCGGTGATATCACGGGTCTTGGAAGACTCCTGCGGCAGACGGGCGATAACATCACCGACCTCGACCCTCGCATTGTCCTCGAGATTGAAAATGGCACCCGCCGGCAACATGTATTGCGCCGGCATGTCGGTTCCGGCAATGAAGAGATCGTTGCCTTCCTCGTCCAGGAGCCGAACCGTCGGCCGCAGATCCTTCCCGGCCGATGGTCTCGTCTTGGGGTCCATCACCACATTGGATGACAGGCCTGTGAACTCATCCAGTTCCTTGGTAACCGTCACGTTCTCGTGGAAATCGGCCAACTGGACCTGGCCCGCGACCTCGGTGATGATCGGATGGGTGTGCGGGTCCCAGATCGCGACCTCCTGACCGGGTGCCACCGCGTCACCATCGCCCACGCTGATCGTTGCACCGTATGGAACCTTGTACCGCTCGCGTTCACGACCGGCATCATCGATCACGCCCAGCTCACCCGAGCGTGAAACGGCAACCAGATTGCCATTCTTGTTCGCCACCGTCTTGATATTGTGCAGACGGATCTGGCCAGCGTTTTTCACATGGATCGCACTGACCGTTACCGCACGGCTTGCGGCGCCCCCAATATGGAAGGTACGCATGGTCAACTGTGTACCAGGCTCCCCGATCGACTGTGCCGCGATCACGCCCACAGCCTCGCCCATGTTGACCAGATGCCCGCGGGCCAAGTCGCGACCGTAGCACTTGGCGCAGATGCCCTGGCGAGTCTCGCAGGTGATCGCCGAGCGGACCCAGACCTCGTCGACGCCGTTCTCGTCGAGCAGATCGACGGCCGCCTCGTCCAGCAGATCGCCGGCAGCCACCAGCACCTCGTCACCACCCGGACGCAGGATATCCTGCGCGGCGGTGCGGCCGAGGACGCGGTCGCGTAACGGCTCGACGACATCGCCACCTTCGATGATTGGCTTCATCAGGAGACCCTGAGTCGTCCCGCAATCGGTTTCGGTCACGACGACATCCTGGGATACATCGACGAGGCGACGGGTCAGGTAACCCGAATTCGCGGTCTTCAAAGCCGTATCAGCCAGGCCCTTGCGCGCGCCGTGAGTGGAAATGAAGTACTGCAGCACGTTCAGGCCTTCACGAAAGTTGGCCGTGATCGGTGTCTCGATGATCGAACCGTCGGGCTTCGCCATCAGGCCTCGCATACCCGCCAGCTGCCGGATCTGGGCCGCTGAGCCGCGCGCTCCGGAATCCGCCATCATGAAGATCGAGTTGAACGATGACTGGGAAACCGTATCACCATCGCGCGTTGTCACTTCCTCGGTGCCGAGATGCTCCATCATCGCCTTCGCGACCTGATCGTTGCAGTGCGACCAGATATCGACAACCTTGTTGTAGCGCTCACCCTTGGTGACCAGGCCTGAGGAATACTGGTCCTCGATCTCCTTGACCTGTTCCTCGGCGCGACCCAGGATCTGCGCCTTTTCCTCCGGAATGACCATGTCATCGGCACAGAATGAGACGCCCGCGCGCGTGGAGAACCGGAACCCGAGGTACATCAATTGATCCGCAAAGACCACGGTATCCTTCAAACCCAACCGTCGGTAGCAGGCATTGATCAACTGCGAGATGGCTTTCTTGCTCAGTTCCCGGTCGATGAGATCGAAGGGTAACCCTCGGGGCAGTATGCTGGACAGGATGGCCCGGCCCACCGTGGTCTCGATCCGGCGCAGTGGCAACTGCCCGCCCTCGCCCGGCGCCCCGTCATATTCGGGGATTCGCACCGTCACCCGCGCATGCAGCTCGACGACTCCATTTTCGTAAGCACGCACGACTTCGTCGACATCGGCGAAAGTCATACCCTCGCCACGTCCATTGACTCTGGTACGTGACAGGTAATACAGGCCAAGCACGATATCCTGCGAGGGTACGATGATCGGCTCGCCATTGGCAGGCGAAAGGACATTATTCGAGGACATCATCAGCGTGCGCGCCTCGAGCTGAGCTTCCAGTGACAGAGGCACATGCACTGCCATCTGGTCACCGTCGAAGTCCGCGTTGAATGCCGCGCACACCAGCGGATGGAGCTGGATCGCCTTGCCTTCGATCAGCACCGGTTCGAAGGCCTGGATGCCCAGACGGTGCAGGGTGGGGGCGCGGTTCAGCAGCACCGGGTGCTCGCGGATCACCTCCTCGAGAATATCCCAGACCTCGGGACCTTCCTTCTCGACCGCCTTCTTCGCGGCCTTGATGGTTGTGGCAAGCCCGCGACGCTGCAATTTTCCGAAAATGAAGGGTTTGAACAGCTCCAGCGCCATGCGCTTGGGCAATCCACACTGGTGGAGTCGCAACGTCGGGCCCACGACGATCACGGAGCGACCGGAGTAATCCACACGCTTTCCAAGCAGGTTCTGACGGAAGCGCCCCTGCTTGCCCTTTATCATGTCGGCCAGGGACTTGAGCGGGCGCTTGTTGGTGCCGGTGATGGCGCGGCCACGACGACCGTTGTCCAACAGGGCATCAACCGACTCCTGCAACATGCGCTTTTCGTTGCGCACGATGATGTCCGGGGCGTTGAGTTCGAGCAGGCGACGCAGTCGGTTGTTGCGGTTGATCACCCGACGATAGAGATCGTTCAGATCCGAGGTCGCGAAACGGCCACCATCAAGGGGCACCAGTGGACGCAGATCCGGAGGCAACACTGGCAACACGGACATGATCATCCATTCCGGCCGGTTGCCGGACTCGAGGAACGACTCAACCAGTTTCAAACGCTTGCCGAGACGCTTGATCTTCGTTTCCGAGCCAGTCTCCGACAACTCCGTGCGCAGGCGCGTCGCTTCTGCCTGGAGGTCGATCCCCTTCAGCAATTCGAGCACGGCCTCCGCACCCATCAGCGCGGTGAAATCGTCACCATGCTCCTCGATCGCCTCGAGATATTCCTCGTCGGAAAGCAGCTGCCCGCGTTCCATGGTGGTGAAACCGGCATCGACGACGATGAAGGACTCGAAGTAAAGCACCTTCTCGATGTCCTTCAGCGTCATATCCAGCAGCAACCCGATACGCGATGGGAGGCTTTTCAGAAACCAGATGTGGGCAACCGGCGACGCCAGATCAATGTGCCCCATGCGCTCGCGCCGGACCTTGGTCTGGGTCACTTCCACACCACACTTCTCGCACACCACCCCACGATGCTTCAGACGCTTGTACTTCCCGCAGAGGCACTCGTAATCCTTGACCGGCCCGAAGATCTTGGCGCAGAAGAGGCCATCCCGCTCCGGCTTGAAGGTTCGATAGTTGATCGTTTCGGGCTTTTTCACCTCGCCAAAAGACCAGGCGCGGATCTGATCCGGCGATGCCAGGCCGATACGGATCGCGTCGAACTCTTCCGGCTGTGTCTGCTGCTTGAACAGATTGAGGAGGTCTTTCATTCACTTGCCTCTTTACTTGAATTCGAGGGGTGCCGCGAGGCACCCCGGAAAGGGCTTCCGGACGGGGCTCAGTCCTGTTCCAGTTCGATATTGATGGCGAGAGATCGGATTTCCTTCATCAGCACGTTGAAGGACTCCGGCACATTGGCCTCCATGAAATGCTCGCCATCGACGATGTTCTTGTACATCTTGTTGCGACCCTGAACATCGTCCGCCTTGACCGTCAGCATTTCCTGGAGGGTGTACGCAGCGCCGTAGGCCTCCAGGGCCCAGACCTCCATCTCGCCGAAGCGCTGACCACCGAACTGCGCCTTGCCTCCCAGCGGCTGTTGGGTTACCAACGAGTACGGGCCGGTAGAGCGAGCGTGCATCTTGTCGTCAACCAGGTGGTTGAGCTTCAGCATGTGCATGTAGCCAACGGTCACCGGCCGATCGAACGTATCACCGGTACGGCCGTCGAACAGCATCGCTTGTCCGGTCTCGGGCAGGTCGGCCAGACGCAGCAACGCCTTGATCTCCTGCTCGTCGGCGCCATCGAAAACCGGCGTAGCCATAGGCACTCCCTTCCGCAGGTTCCGACAGAGAGCAAGAATCTCCGTGTCGCCGAGGGAATCGATATCCACCTTGCGTTCGGCTCCGCCATAAATCTGGTTCAGGAACTCGCGCAACCGGGCGATTTCGGCCTGGGTCTCGAGCATACGGCCAATCTTCAGGCCCAGCCCCTTGGCGGCCCAGCCAAGGTGAACCTCCAGTACCTGGCCCACGTTCATTCGTGACGGCACCCCAAGCGGGTTCAACACGACGTCGACCGGCGTCCCATCCTCCAGGAAGGGCATGTCCTCTTCCGGAACGATCATGGAAATAACGCCCTTGTTACCGTGACGTCCCGCCATCTTGTCGCCGGGCTGCATGCGGCGCTTGATTGCAACGTACACCTTGACCATCTTCTGCACACCGGGGGGAAGATCGTCACCCGCCGCCAGCTTGGCCTTCTGTTGCTCGAAGCGCTTTTCGAACGCCTCGGCCTGGTCTTTCAGCTGCCGCCCGAGTTCCTCGAGTTGGGCATTGACGTCATCGTCACGCAGACGGATCTCGAACCAGTGATTCCTGGACACCCCGACCAGGTATTTCCTGGTGATCTTGGTGCCATCGCTCAGACCCTCGGGCCCGCCCGCGGCCACCTTGCCGGTCAACAGGCGCTCGACGCGGCCGTAAATGTCTTCCTCATAGATACGCTGCTGGTCACGAAGATCCTTACGCACCCCCGCGAGGTCGGATTCCTCGATGGAACGGGCACGGGCGTCCTTCTCCACCCCATCACGGGTAAACACGCGAACGTCGATCACGGTGCCTTCGATACCCGAGGAGACCCTGAGGGAGGTATCCTTCACGTCCGACGCCTTCTCACCGAAAATCGCGCGCAACAGCTTCTCCTCGGGCGTCAGCTGTGTCTCACCCTTGGGCGTGACCTTGCCGACGAGGATGTCACCCGGACGCACCTCGGCACCCACGTAAACGATTCCCGATTCATCCAGCTTGGCCAGCAGCGACTCGGAAACGTTGGGGATATCGGCGGTGATTTCCTCCTGCCCGAGCTTGGTGTCGCGAGCCACACAGTTCAGTTCCTCGATGTGGATCGTGGTGAAACGGTCTTCCTGCACCACTCGCTCCGAGATCAGGATCGAATCCTCGAAGTTGTAGCCGTTCCAGGGCATGAACGCGACCATCATGTTCTGCCCCAGCGCCAGCTCACCGAGATCGGTGGAGGAGCCATCGGCCAGCACATCACCGCGCGCGATCACATCGCCCACGCTGACCAGCGGCCGCTGGTTGATACAAGTGTTCTGGTTGGACCGGGAGTACTTGGTCAGGTTGTAGATGTCGACACCCGCCTCCCCGGCTCCAGTCTCCTCGTCGTTCACACGCACGACAATGCGGGCAGCGTCAACCGAATCCACGGTGCCGCCACGCGTGGCGACGATTGCCGAGCCCGAGTCGATCGCGACGGTCCTCTCGATGCCGGTCCCGACCAGCGGCTTCTCGGCACGGAGGCACGGCACCGCCTGGCGTTGCATGTTCGACCCCATCAATGCGCGGTTGGCATCATCGTGCTCAAGGAACGGAACCAGTGCAGCGGCCACCGAGACGATCTGCTTCGGCGACACATCCATGAACTGGATCTTGTCCGGGGTGGAAATCGTGAACTCGTTCTGCGAGCGGCATGAAACCAGATCGTCGGTCAGCCGCCCTTCGCCGTCCATCGCAGCATTGGCCTGCGCGATCACGTACTGGCTTTCCTCGATCGCGGACAGGTAGACGATCTCGTCGGTCACCTGCCCTTCATGGACCTTTCGATAGGGTGTTTCCAGGAAGCCGTAACGATTGGTCCGCGCATACACGGCAAGCGAGTTGATCAGCCCGATGTTCGGACCTTCCGGGGTTTCGATCGGGCAGACTCGACCGTAATGCGTCGGGTGCACGTCACGAACCTCGAACCCGGCACGCTCACGAGTAAGACCGCCTGGTCCGAGCGCCGAAATCCGGCGCTTGTGCGTGACCTCGGACAGCGGGTTGTTCTGGTCCATGAACTGCGAGAGCTGAGAGGACCCGAAAAACTCCTTGACCGCCGCAGCAACGGGCTTGGCGTTGATCAGTTCCTGGGGCATCAGACCTTCGCTTTCCGCGACAGTCAATCGTTCCTTTACCGCGCGCTCGACCCGCACCAAGCCCAGGCGGAACTGGTTCTCCGCCATTTCGCCGACACTGCGGATACGCCGGTTGCCAAGGTGGTCGATATCATCCGTGCTGCCGATGCCGTTGCGCAGATCGATCAGCACCTTGAGCACATCAAGGATATCCTCTGGAGACAGAACCCCCGCGCCTTCGTCGGTGTCGCGTCCGACCCGTCGATTGAACTTCATCCTTCCGACCGCCGACAGGTCGTAACGATCCTCGGAGAAGAACAGGTTGCCGAACAGATTCTCGGCCGAATCCTTGGTCGGCGGTTCACCGGGGCGCATCACCCGGTAGATGTCGACCTGCGCCTCGAGCTGGGTCCGATTCTGGTCGAGCCGCAGAGTATCCGAAATGAACGGGCCACGGTCATAGTCGTTGGTGTAGATGATGTCGAAGGACATCACACCTACGTCGCGCAGCTTGTCGAGCAGCGGTTCCGTGATCAGGGTATTGGCTTCGGCGATCACCTCGCCGGTTTCTTCGTCGACAATACCGCGTGCCAGAGCCCGTCCAAGAATATATTCGTCGGGAACGGTGAGGGTCTGAATCCCCGCCTTCTCGATCTCGCGGATATGCCGCGGGGTAATCCTGCGGCCAGCCTCGACGATGATCTTGTCGCCATGGCGGATGTCGACGACCGCGTTCTCACCACGCAGTCGGTCGGCGATAAGCTCGAGCTCCGCACCCTGCTCCAACAGGCGCACGGAATTGAACTCGAAGAAAGTCCTCAGGATTTCCTCGGTGTCCATGCCCAGCGCGCGCAGCAACACCGTTGCCGGCAGTTTGCGCCGCCGATCGATGCGTACGAAGACTCCATCCTTGGCGTCGAATTCGAAGTCCAGCCAGGAGCCTCGATAGGGGATGATGCGTGCGTTGAACAGAAGTTTCTGAGAGCTGTGGGTCTTGCCCTTGTCGTGGTCAAAGAATACGCCAGGAGAGCGGTGCAACTGCGACACGATCACCCGCTCGGTCCCGTTGATCACGAATGTGCCGTTCTCGGTCATCAGGGGCAGTTCCCCCATGTAGACCTCCTGCTCCTTGATCTCCTTGACAACGACACTGCCGGCCGGGGCTTCCTTGTCATTGATCACGAGGCGCAGCATCACACGCAGCGGTGCCGCGTAGGTCACGCCACGAATCTGACACTCCTTGACATCGAACAGCGGCTCGCCAAGGCGATAGGAGACATACTGAAGCTGCACGTGGCCAGAATAGCTGATGATCGGGAACACCGACTGAAACGCCGCATGCAGACCCGTCGCATCGCGCGTATCCGGGGCGACATCGGCCTGAAGGAAGTCCCGGTAAGACGCCAGCTGGGTTTCCAGCAGGTAGGGAACCTCAAGGATCTGGGGGCGTTTTCCGAAATCCTTGCGGATTCGCTTTTTTTCGGTATAACTGAGGGCCATGGCATACCTCGGCTGCAACAGGGGTCATCGGGCGGCGCTGCGTCGCCACCACGGGCCAAGGCTGGCGGTCTTGCGGCCGCCAGCCTTGCGGTTCCGGACTAGGTCACGAAACAACTGACAGGTACGTCTTACTTCAACTCGACCGAGGCGCCGGCCTCTTCGAGTTCCTTCTTCATCTTTTCGGCTTCGTCCTTGCTTGCGTCTTCCTTCACGGTCGCGGGCACACCCTCGACCATGTCCTTGGCTTCCTTGAGACCAAGGCCGGTCAGGGCGCGAACGACCTTGATGACGCCGACCTTGTTGGCGCCGAAGCTGCTCATCACGACATTGAACGAATCCTTGACCTCTTCGGCAGCGGCTTCACCAGCAGCAGCGGCCGGAGCCGCGGCCACGGCAGCAGCGGCCGACACGCCGAACTTCTCTTCCATGGCGCTAATCAGGTCCACGATCTCGAGAACGGTCATATTGCCGATCGTCTCCAGAATTTCCTCTTTCGAAACTGCCATCTTGATTCTCCTAATGGGCTACCGCCCGGCTATTCAGAAATGTTTCAGGCGGCTGCCTGCTTTTGATCACGGATCGCTGC
>SLHN01000263.1 GCA_007136145.1 Thioalkalivibrio sp. | reverse complement strand
CTCCGGGGAACAAGCCCGGACGCCGCGCGCGAACGCAGACCACGACAGGCAGGAGCCGTGAATGCGTGGGGGTGGCGATCGCCACCCCCGCGGGTTCGTGATCAGGCGGCGTACCGGGCCTTCGCTTCACGCGCGGCCTGTGCCTCGGCTTCGGAATACGCCTTGCCGGACCAGAGCATCTCGTATGCGATCTCCTCGTTGCCGTTCTCGCAGAGGTCGAGCACTTCGCGGAACAGTGGTTGGAAGGTCTCGCTGCGGTGAGACGCCTCGTGTTCCTCGAACGATTTCCAGAACGTGATGATCAGGGCCTCCCGATCCTTCAGCGGGCTGTCCACCGGCTGCCCGATGGTCGAGCCCTCGTTGGAAACGGCCCCGGAATTCATGGCCACGAACCCACCGACAAACCCGGTGTCGGAATGGTAGGTCTTCACGTTCTCGCAGAGCATGGCAACGCGTTCCTGGAGATCGTCCACGGTGTATCCCTGCTTGATGATCACGCGATTGAGGGTCACGACACCATCGGGCGGGAAGTTGCTGATGAGCTGACTCATGACTGCCTCCTCATTGTGGCTTCCCGGGCTGGGAAGCGCGTTGGTATTTCGTTACGTACTAATGTAAATCCCTGAGCAGATTAGTCAACTATTCCCCTGCAGGCCGTCGACCATTACACTCCAGTCATGGACATCAACGATCCCGATCCGATGCGTCGCCTGCGGGCCATCATGGCCCGCCTGCGTGATCCCGAGTGCGGTTGCCCCTGGGATCGTGCACAGACTTCGCAATCGATCGTTCCCTACACGCTCGAGGAAGCGTACGAGGTCGGAGAAGCCGTTGCCGCCGGCGACAGCGACGCCATGCGCGACGAACTGGGCGACCTGCTGTTCCAGGTCGTGTTTCAGGCGCGCCTCGGAGAGGAGGTCGGTCTCTTCGATTTCGACACCGTGGCGGCGGCAATTGGTGACAAGCTGCTGCGCCGGCATCCCCATGTGTTTGCTGACGCCGAGTTCGCCCACGACCACGAGCGGGAAGCGGCCTGGGAATCGGCAAAGGCCGAGGAACGCGTTGGCCGTGATCGGCACAGCGCGATGGATGATATTCCCCTGGCCTTGCCCGCACTTGCCCGGTCGACGAAACTGCAGCGCCGCGCGCGAAGGGTCGGGTTCGATTGGGATGCCGCTGCCTCGGTGATCGGAAAGATCCGCGAGGAAATCGACGAGTTGCAGTCCGAGTTCGACCGGGGCATGGATCCCGCGCGCATAACCGACGAAGTAGGCGATGTGCTGTTCTCGGTGGTGAACTGGGCACGGCACCTCGGAGTGGATCCGGAGACGGCGCTGAGGGGCAGCAACCGCAAGTTCGAGCGGCGGTTCCGTGCCATGGAGGCCCTTGCGGCAGAACGCGGTCGATCGCTCGAAGCGCTGGATTCCGATGCCATGGAAGCACTGTGGGACGAGGTGAAGCGGCGTCAGGACGGAGCATCCGATGAACGTGAAAGTCGCCCGTAGGGTGCCGTGAGGCGCAGCCGAACCGCACCGGAACCACGCTGGCCTTGGCCCTCAAGTCGCAGGACCTTGAGCCGAAATCACCGTTTGTCGAGGACTGGATACAAGGACTTTTCATGTCAGACGTACTTGGAGTACCCGGGGATTTCTTTCCCGCGCGTATCGAACGCATCGAGCAGGTCACGCCTCTGATCAAGGTATTCAGCCTGGCGGCCGATCCCGAACGCTTTCAGGCGCGCGCGGGGCAGTGGCTGGACTTGGCGATCCCCGGGCCGGGCGAGCCCGTTATCGGCGGCTACTCTGTCGTTTCGGCGCCCAGCGCGGACGGACGCCTGCAATTGGCAATCAAGTACGCCGATCATCATGCCGTGACGCATCACCTGCATACCGTAAGCCGTGTCGGTGACCAGGTATGGATTACCACGGGGCAGGGCTCGTTCTACTTCGAACCGGGAATGAGCCGCGAGGTGGTTTTGCTCGGCGCCGGTATTGGTGTCACGCCATTGATGAGTATCCTTCGCTTCATCGATGCCGAAGCACCGGATGTGCAGGTGCAACTCGTCTATAGCGTCGCGTCCCGACATGAGGTGTTGTTCGCGGACGAACTGGCGCGTCTGGCACGGTCGCCGAATATTCACGTGACGCTGACGGTGACCCGCGACGCCGAGGACTGGCTCGGCCATACTGGCCGGATCAGCCATCACTTGCTCGAGTCGTTGCATTTGCCCCGAGGGGCGCTTTTCTATTACTGCGGTTCCCGCGAATTCATCGACGACATGACCGAACTTCTGACCGCATGGGGCATCCCCGAGCAACAGCTCAAGTACGAGAAATGGTGGTGACTCCGACCGCCGGCCCGCGCTGTTAACCCTGCAGACCGATGATCACGAATGACCCGTGGGCCGCGCGACGCACGCCCCGGTCTTGTTGCTCCCGCGTAGCGACCTTTTGCTCGCGCGGCCGTAACAACAACCGGTAACCGGTCGGTAACCACCGGCTTGAGATCCTTTTCGCGTGCGGACACTCCCCGGTCGTTTGATGCCGGCAGGGCGAGCCGTATCGGGAGCGGG
>SLHN01000061.1 GCA_007136145.1 Thioalkalivibrio sp. | reverse complement strand
TGACACTGGCTCTGGGCAAGGATATCGGCGGGGCGCCGGTGATCGCCGACCTGGGGCGGATGCCGCATCTGCTGGTGGCCGGGACCACCGGTTCCGGGAAATCCGTCGGCGTGAACGCCATGTTGTTGTCAATGCTGTACAAGTCCACCGCCGAGGATGTACGGCTGATCCTGATCGACCCGAAGATGCTGGAGCTCTCGGTCTACGAAGGTATCCCGCATTTGCTGGCGCCGGTGGTTACGGACATGAAGGATGCCTCCAATGCCTTACGCTGGGCAGTCGCTGAGATGGAGCGGCGATACAAGCTGATGTCGCAACTAGGGGTGCGTAACATCACCGGGTACAACAAGAAAATCCGGGACGCCGAAGCCGCCGGTACGCCTATTCAGGACCCGACGTTCAATCCCGATGAGCAGGTGGCGGAGGCCGATCCCCCGGTCCTCGGGAAGATGCCGTTCATCGTGGTCGTGGTCGATGAATTTGCCGACATGATCATGGTGGTCGGCAAGAAGGTAGAGGAACTCATCGCCCGTTTGGCTCAGAAGGCGCGTGCGGCCGGCATTCACCTTATTCTGGCCACTCAGCGTCCCTCGGTCGATGTGATCACCGGCCTGATCAAGGCAAACATTCCCACCCGTATTGCATTCCAGGTTTCGTCGCGCGTCGATTCGAGGACCATCCTCGATCAAATGGGGGCCGAACATCTGCTTGGCCATGGGGACATGTTGTATCTGCCGCCGGGCAAGGCGTTGCCGGAACGCGTGCATGGTGCCTTCGTCGGTGATCACGAGGTTCACAAGGTGGTGGAATATCTCAAGAGTACCGGGGAACCCGACTACGATGAGGGGATACTGGACGAACCAGAAGTCGGCGCGGCGGCAATCCCTGGCCTTGAACCTCCCGCAGCGGCAGCCGAGGGCGACCCGCTCTATGACCAGGCGGTGCAAATCGTCATCGAATCCCGCAAGGCCTCGATCTCGTATGTGCAGCGGCGTCTGAAGATCGGCTACAACCGGGCGGCGCGGATGGTCGAGGACATGGAAGCGGCGGGGCTCGTCAGCCCGGTACAATCGAATGGCAACCGCGAGGTCCTGGTTCCAGGCGGGCACGAGTGACAGAGCGCGAAACCGGCCTGCTGAAACTTCATCGCGGGTTCACGGTGCAGGCCGTACGATGGGTGCTCGATCATTGTATCCAGAGGTATGTTCGATGAACGTTTTCTTCAGGGCTCTTGCGGTACTCCTGGTAGGGGGATCGCTGCTGTCTGGGCCTATGGCCATGGCAGGCGATGGCCGGGCGGCATTGGAGCGTTTTCTTGGCGGACTCGAAACGTTTTCCGCCGAGTTTTCGCAAACGCTGACCGACGAGACCGATTTCCTGTTGCAGGAAGCCACTGGGCGGCTTTCCCTGGCGGTTCCGGATCGCTTGCGCTGGGAACTCGATGGCCCCTTCGCCCAGACGATCGTCGCCGATGGCGAGTTCCTCTGGACCCATGATCCGGACCTGCGCCAGGCAACAGTGCGCCCGATGGACCAGGCACTGGGTGCAACGCCGCTGGCACTGCTGACACAGCCTCGTCGTCTTGACGAACGCTTCGATGTCGCCGAGGAGACGGTGTCGGTGGGATATCGATTGGTCCTGCGGCCGAAGACACCGGAGGCCGACTTCACCCGGCTCGAACTCGATCTGGCCGAGGATGACCGATTGCTCGCGCTGAATTTCCAGGACGTTTTCGGGCAACGCACGGAGATTCGATTCAGCGAGGCACGTCGCAACCCGCGGCTGGCCCCGGCCGAGTTCCAGTTCAATCCACCGCCGGGTACAGACATCTACCGACCGTGACACGGACGACCGACAACGGCGATCTGTTCGGGGATCCTCCGGGTACGGTGGTCGCGGATGCACACGGCGGAGTCAGTGAGCCCGTGGTTGCTGCCGATCAACAAACCTTTGTGCCGCTGGCCGAGCGTATGCGACCGCGGCGGATCGGCGAAGTCCTCGGGCAGGAACACCTGCTGGCGCCCGGTGCGGCGCTGCGCAGGGCGATCGAGAGTGGTCAGCCGCCCTCGATGATCCTTTGGGGCCCACCCGGTTGTGGCAAGACCACGCTCGCCCGTGTCGTTGCCGCCACCGGTGAGTTCACCTTTGCAACGCTTTCGGCCGTGCTGGCGGGGGTCAGGGAAGTACGCACAGTGGTTGAACAGGCGCGTGTCCTGCGGCGAGCGGGAGGGCAGGGGACGCTCCTTTTCATCGACGAGATCCATCGCTTCAACAAGGCCCAGCAGGATGCTCTGCTGCCGCATATCGAGGATGGTACCTTGCGTTTCATAGGTGCCACCACCGAGAACCCGTCGTTCGCACTGAACAACGCGCTGCTTTCACGGCTTCGGGTGTACCGCCTGCAGCCCGTGACACCGGCGGCGATCGCCGAAATGTTGCGACAGGCGCTGCACGATGCAGAACGCGGGTTGGGCAACCGGGGGCTGCGGCTGGAACAGGAGTGGATCGAACGGCTGGCGGCCGCGGCCGACGGCGATGTCCGGCGCGCGTTGAACTGGCTGGAAACCGCCGCGGATCTG
>SLHN01000118.1 GCA_007136145.1 Thioalkalivibrio sp. | reverse complement strand
TTTTCTGTGGCACTTTCCGTCGGCTCGCGCCGCCCAGGCATTACCTGGCGTCCTGCCCTGTGGAGCCCGGACTTTCCTCCACGCGTTCGCGCAGCGACGATCCAGCCGACTCCCGCCTCGTCTTTTACCCGCACCGGGCATCCAAAGCAAGCGATGGGAGCGATAATCCGCGGGATAGGATTTACGATCGGTTACGAGGCTAGCTCCAGCGCGCGGGCATAAACCCGGTTGCGCGCGACCCCGGTCAAGCGACTGGTCAAACGTACCGCCTGTTTAAGCGGCAGTTCCGCGAGCAGGGTGTCGAGCATTTTCTCCTGCTCCGGACTCAAGCGGGTTTCGGTAGCATCCACAGCCCGTTCCTGCAAGGGGCCAAGCAGCAGAACGAACTCACCGCGCACGCGATTGGCGTCGGCTTCCAGCCAGCCCGGCAAGGCTTCCGCGCTCCCGAGGAAATGCTCCTCGAACTGCTTGGTCATCTCCCGGGCAAGGAAAATCTCCCTCTCGGGAGCCAACGCCGCAAGATCGGCCGCGGCAGCGGCAATGCGGTGTGAGGATTCGAAGCAGATCACAGTGACCCGGCTATCCAGCAGGAGTTGGAGGCGCTCACGCCGCGCGCCCGGTGATGCGGGCAGAAATCCCTCGAACGAGAAACGGTCCGACGGCAGGCCGGCCACGGACAACGCCGCGAGCATCGCGCTGGGCCCGGGAACAGGCAGCACCTGCAGATTGGCAGCACGGGCAGCCCGCACCAGTCGATAACCCGGGTCTGACAGCAGCGGCGTGCCCGCATCGGAGATCAGGGCCAGTTCCCGGCCTTCGCACATCGCCCCCACCAACCTCGGTACCCGGGCACCTTCGTTATGCTCGTGCAGGCTGATCAGCGGTCTGGAGAGGCCCATGTGTGCAAGGAGAATGCCGCTACGCCGCGTGTCCTCGGCGGCGATCAGGTCAACTTCAGCCAACACGCGTCTTGCCCGCGCACTGATATCCTCGAGGTTGCCGATTGGGGTCGCCACCACCCAGAGTTTTCCCACTTGCGTTGACAGCGTCTGATGCTCTTTCAATACTGGTCGCCTCCATCCTCGGCCCAAGGGCCCATCGTGACTCTAACGCACATCACCAACTCCTCGCTCGGGCCACCGGCTCTCCGGCTTCTTGCCTTCGCATTAGCCGGAGCCATGCTGGCCGCCTGCGCCACACCGCGCCCGACCCCTTCCATACCCGCGGTCGAACCCGAGGTAATCGAGATCTCGCCCCTGGACCAGGCAATCGTTCTTTTGAGCGAGGCCGAGCAGGCGGCCGATCCGAACCGTTCCCGGCAGGCGCTGGACGCTGTCCTGGCGCTGGACGATCCACCGCCCGGCCTGCTGCTTCGCGCCGAGAACCAATGGTCACTCCTCCCGCAGGAAGGCCGCGCGAATCTCGGGGACCGTTTTCGTGGTGCACGGCTGGCCATGCTGGCGAACGAACCCGAGGTCGCATTCGACCGGCTCCCTCCAGTGGATGAAGGTCGGGATCCCGAAACATTTCGTTCGGCACTGGGACTGCATGCTGAGCTGCTGACCCTTCGCGGCCAATGGCTGGAGGCCTTGCGGGAACGTCTGCGGCTCGATGCAACCCTGCTGGACGAGCCGCAGTTGCAGGCAGCCAACCAACAGGCGATCTGGAACCTGATAGCCACGATCGGGCCGTCAAGGTTGCAGCGAGCTGCGAACGCCGAGGTACGAGTGCCCGAGGCTCAATCGGAAGCCGTTGATGGCTGGATCAGCCTGTTCCGTACGCTCCGGCAGGCTGGCACCGATTCCGAGGCCCTTGCGGCCGGAATTCGCGAATGGGAACTGGAGTTTCCAAGACACCCTGGGCAAGCCCTGTTACCCGATCTTCGCGAGTCCTCGTTCAGGCATCTCGGGCCGCCACGCCGGATTGCCGTCCTGCTACCGCTCTCGGGGTTCGCGGCCGACCTGGGCAACGCCCTGCTCGACGGCATCACCGCGCAGTTTTACCGGGATCAAGGGCAGTCGGGATCGTTGCTGGTATTCGATACCGGAGGGCAGGCGGACCTTGCCGAAGCCCACTACCGGAATGCGGTACAACAGGGTGCGGACCGAATTATTGGTCCTCTGACCCGTGATGCTGTGGAGCGCGTGGCACGACTCGATTCCGAGGTACCCACAGTGCTCCTGAATCGTCCCACCGCTTCTCTGGGAGCGCCATTCACGGTCCTGTCCCTTTCGCCCGAGGACGATGCCCAGGCCGCGGCCGACAGGGCGATTGGCGCCCACATGAAAGGTGCGCTGGTACTGGTTCCAGAAGGCGCGTTCGGCGAGCGTGTTGCAAGCGCGTTCCGAGGTGGGTTCGAACTGCAGGGTGGGAGGGTTGCGGCCGAACACCGCTTTCGCGCGGGAGAATCCGACATCAATGCACAGATTGGTTCCGTACTGGGAATCGACGCGAGCCAGGCCCGCATAGACCGCCTCCGCCGACAGCTTGGGCTGGCGCTTGAGGCCGATGCTCAGATCCGCAACGACATCGACGTCATCTTCGTTGCGGGACCGGCGCGTGACCTGCGGGTGGTGATTCCCTATCTTCACTACCACCGTGCGGGACTCCTGCCGATGCTGGCCACCGCACATGCCTACGAGGGCCGACCGCAACCCATGCTCGATCACGACCTCGGCGGCGTTCGCTTCCCGGATGTGCCCTGGCTTTTTCCGGAACTGAATCCGGACCCGCGGCTGCGCGCCGAACTGACGGTGCCCGACGGCACCGACTCCGCGGCTACACGCCTGCCACGCTTCGCGGCATTGGGGATCGACGCTGCCCGTGCGGCTCGTGATCTCCCACGTTACCTGGATGCGCCTCATCTGACCGTCGAGGGCGTCGCCGGAACCTGGATGCTGCAGCCGCTGCCACGGCTTTGGACCCGAGAGCCTGCGTGGCTTGTGTTCCGAAACGGATTGCCCGGCCCACTCGAGAGCGATTCCGTGGTGCCTCTGGACGAATGATGGGCGCCGCCATCGAACGCGGACAGATCGCCGAACGGGAGGCCGAACGCTTCCTGCAGAACGAGGGTCTGCGCGTGGTCGCACGGAACTACCGCAAGCCCTTCGGCGAGATCGACCTCGTCGCCCGGCACGAGGAAGCACTTGTGTTCGTCGAAGTTCGCAAGCGCAGCCACTCGGGGTTCGCGGATGGCGCCGAAAGCATCGACCGGCGCAAGCAACAGCGTCTGTTGCGCACCGCGGAGGCCTACCTGCAGCAACATCGTTGGAATGGCCCGGTGCGTTTCGATGTCGTGGTACTGGACGCGCGCAATCGAATCGAGTGGCTGCAGGACGCGTTGCAGGCGACGTGGTAATGGCAGAATCAACGCAGCTCCAACGGGAACTCGAGGCCATGCTCCCCACCGAGGACCGCCTCCTGGACCCTGCCGACTGCTGGGCTTACGGCGCAGACAATTCCCGACTGCATTCGATCCCAGAGGCCGTGGTCTTCGGACGCGACACGCGTATGGTCGTCGAACTCGTGAAACTGTGTCGCAAGCTGCGCGCACCGTTGATTGTCCGTGGCCGCGGCACCGGGACCACCGGCGCCGTCGTCCCCACCCGTGGCGGACTTGTGCTTTCAATGGAGCGGATGAATCGAATCATCGAGGTCGATCCGGCCAACCGCTGGCTGGTCGCAGAGCCAGGGGCCACGAACGCAGCGGTGCAGCAGGCAGCAGGGGAACACGGTTTTTTCTGGCCCCCCGACCCGACGAGCAGCGCCTTCTGCACGATTGGCGGGAATCTCGCGTGCAATGCAGCTGGGCCGCGTGCGGTGAAATACGGCACCCCTCGCGACAACACACTTGGGCTGGCGGCCGTGCTTGGGACCGGTGCCGCGATGCGCACCGGCGTCTACACGACCAAAGGCGTGGTTGGCTACGACCTGACGAGGCTGTTGATCGGGTCCGAGGGCACCCTGGGTGTGGTGACCGAGGCCACACTGCGTTTGACACCATTACCGGAAACACGGCAACTACTGCAGGCCACCTACCGCGACATGCGTGCCGCGGCCGCCGCGGTCGCCCGGATCATGGCTCAGCCGGTCAGCCCCTGTGCACTGGAATTCATGGACGCTGCCGCGATCGGAATGATTCGCGGGTATTCCGACGTCGCGCTTCCGGCAACGGCGGGCGCGCTGTTGATGATTGAAGTGGATGGCTCGCATGCCCAGATCGGCCTTGCGGTCGACGCGGTGCGCCGGGCCGCCGATGGCGATGGGTGCCTGAACATCGAGGTCGCTGCCACCGTGGCAGACGCCGAACGCCTTTGGCGCACCCGCAAGGCTTTGTCTCCCGCGCTGCGCAACATCGCACCGAAGAAGATCAACGAGGATGTGGTCGTACCAGTGTCACGGATACCAGACCTGATCGACGGCCTGCAGGATCTGGGCCGCCGCTTCGGCATCACCATCGTGAATTTCGGCCACGCCGGAAACGGCAACATTCACGTCAACCTCCTCGTCGATCCCGACGATCCGGTACAGATGCGAGCGGCGGAGGGCTGTTTGAATGAAATCTTTACCCTGGTATTGGGGATGCGCGGCACCCTCTCGGGGGAACACGGAATCGGCCTGGTGAAACGCGAATTCGTGCGTCGCGAACTGGACCCGGTGGCGCTGCAACTGATGCGCGACCTGCAACGCGTGTTCGACCCGGACGGAATCATGAATCCGGGCAAAAGCCTTCCTGACGTCGCGGCGGCCGCTACTTGACCACCTTCAGACTCGGCCCACCCCGCTTCTTGCCCTGTTTGGCTGGCGCCTCGGAGGAAGGAGCCGCCGAGTCGGGGGCATCAACACCTTCCGGCGCTGCCAGATCGTCTCCGGGCTCGTTGCCAAACATCATGCCCTGGCCGTTCTCGCGCGCAAAGATCGCCAGCACCGCGCCGACAGGGACATAGACCTGCATCGGTTTTCCCGCAAAACGCGCGGAAAACGAGATCGCCTCGTTTCCCATCTCCAGCCCCTGTACAGCCGAGGGTCCGATATTCAGCGTGATTTTCCCATCCTGAACAAACTGCGCTGGAACACTCACGCCGGGCCGCGTCGCGTCCACCAGCAGATGCGCGGTCAGCGCGTTATCGCTGATCCAGTCGAGAAGGGCGCGGAGCAGATAAGGGCGCGATGAGGTCATTCACGGAGTTCCCGTTCGGCCTCGGTCAGGCTATGTTGAAACGATTCCCGTTTGCATACCCGATCGGCATACGCCTGAATCGATTTCGGCAACCCTTCCAGCGCAATACCCGCGGACGGGAGCCGCCACATTACCGGAGCGATCGCGCTATCGACAATACTGAATTCGTCGCTGAGGAAGTAGGGCTTGAGATCGAAGATCTCGGTGGCGTTGAGCATGCTCTCGCGCAACATTTTCCTCGCCTTCGTCAATCCCGCTCCCGTCGACTGCGCTACCAGGTCCAGCCCTGCATACCAGTCGCGCTCGACACGGTAGAGGGCCAGCCTGGCCGCCGCACGTGAAACCGGATCCACGGGCATGAGTGGAGGGTGAGGAAAACGTTCATCAAGGTACTCGGTAATCACATGCGTCCCGTACAGCGCGAGATCCCGATCCACCAGGGTCGGAACTTCGTTGTAAGGATTGAGATCCGAAAGGTCCTCCGGCAGGTCGTCGGGGAACAGGTTAACCACATCAACGGCGATATCCTTCTCGGCAAGAATGATGCGTATCCTGTGGCAACGAACGCAGTTGTGCGCGGAAAACAGGGTCATCACGGAACGTCGATTGGCGACAAGCGCCATGGCTCTCTCCAGATCCCGCGCGTCATACGCGGGCTAACGCGGAAAATGAATGTGGCGTCCACGGAAACCTGAAGGCTCGGATCCCCGCTTTCCCGCATTCTAGTGTACGTCTTTCCAGTATTCCTTTTTCAACAGGTAGGCCAGACCCAGAAACACGATCAGGAACAGCATCACGTAAACCCCGATCCTCTGTCGCTCGACCTGCATCGGTTCCGCCAGGTAGGAAAGAAAGGTCACGAGATCACGAATCGCCCGATCATACTCCGGTCCGCTCATTCTGCCGGGTTCCACCACCCGCAGACGGGAAACGCCGTTCGCGTCCAGGTGCTTTTCCTGCCATCCCTGCAGTTCCCACAACGGATGAGGCATGCCGACATTATCAAACACGATGTTGTTCACACCCAGGGGCCGGGAGTTGTCACGATAAAAACCGCGAAGGAAGGTGTAAAGCCAGTCCTCGCCACGCACACGTGCCACGAGCGTCAGGTCCGGAGGCTCGACCCCAAACGCCTCCTCCCCATAATCCGCGGTCATCGCATTGGTGATCAGCGATCCCGGATTCACGAGTTCGCCATCCTCATCGGTGGTAAAGATCATCGAGTGGATCACTTGGTTCTCGGTCAGGCCAAGATCCCGGCCAACGCGGCTGTAGCGCATGTACTGAGCTGAATGACAGCCCATACAGTAGTTGAAATAGAGCCGCGCACCGCGCTGCAACGAAGCCTCGTTGGTCACATCGACCTTTACGGCGTCCAGCGGCACGGAGGGACCAGCCGCCTGCAGGGCCACCGGGACACCGACCATAACAGCCAGGGCAAGAAACGCGATCAGGGATTTCATCAGGCGGTCACCCTTTCCGGAACAGGACGGTCTCGACCCAGATCACGCTTGAACACCGGCACCAGCATGGTGAGGAACAGATAGACCGTAGGCAGAAGCCAGGCGGTTAGTAACAGCTGAGAGTTGGCTGGATCGAACCGGGTGTAGTCGTAAAGGGAATAAATACCGACCAACACCAGGAAGGAAATTATGGAGAACAGCACTGAACGCTCCTTGCTATGGAACCAGAGCAACCAGAAAAACAGGAAATACATCACTCCGAAGCGCAAGGTCAGCTCACCGTACAAAGTGGTGACTTGCTGCAGCCCCAGGTAGCCGAGGGACACGAAAGTCACCACGAACACAGCCAGGTTCAGCTTGTGCGCAAACGAGCGGTAGCGTACGGACTTGACCGGATTACGGTCGATCCACGGCACGAAGAAGAGGATAGTCACCGCGGCACCCATGGCAACCACGCCCATGAACGGATCCGGAACCGCCCGAAGAATGGAGTAGAAAGATGTGAAGTACCATACCGGAGGGATCAGGTCGGGAGTAACCAGCGGATCCGCCGGAATCATGTTCGCGGGCTTCAGGAACAGCCCGCCCATCTCCGGCGCAAAGAAGACGACCGCGAAAAAGGCGATAAGGAACACACCGACACCGACGAGATCCTTCACCGTGTAATAAGGGTGGAATGGAATGCCGTCGCGAGGAATGCCGTTCTCGTCCTTGTGGGCCTTGATCTCGACACCGTCGGGATTGTTCGAACCCACCTCGTGCAACGCAATGATATGCGCAACGATCAACAACAGCAGCACCAGCGGCAAAGCAATCACGTGCAGCGCGAAGAAGCGGGTGAGTGTCGCATCCGAGAGCAAGAAGTCGCCGCGGATCCAGGTGACGAGTTCGGGACCAATATACGGGATGGTCGCGAACAGGTTCACGATCACTTGCGCTCCCCAATAGGACATCTGACCCCAGGGCAGCAGGTAGCCAGCAAACGCTTCGGCCATCAGCACGATGTAGATAAGCACGCCGAAGATCCAGATCAGCTCACGCGGTTTCTTGTAGGAACCGTACAGCAGTGCCCGGAACATGTGCAGATAGACAACCACGAAGAAAAAGGAAGCGCCCGTGGAGTGCATGTAACGGATCAGCCAACCCCACTCGACATCACGCATGATGTACTCCACCGATGCGAACGCGAGCTCGGCATCGGGCTTGAAGAACATCGTCAAAAAGATGCCGGTGACGATCTGGATCACCAGCACCAGCAGCGCAAGTGAGCCGAAGTAGTACCAGAAATTGAAATTCTTGGGTGCGTAGTAGCGCGCGAGGTGCTCGTTCCAGAGCTGCGAGAGAGGGAAACGGGCATCCACCCAGCCCAGGACGCCGCCCTGGATCTTGTCAGCCGTATTGCCAGCCATTATGCGGCGCCCCCCTCGGTATGCTCGCCCACGAGGATTACGTTGTCGCTGAGATAGCGGTGCGGAGGCACTTCCAGATTCAATGCTGCCGGCATGTTGCGGTACACCCGGCCGGCCATGTCGAAACGCGATCCGTGACAACCGCAAAGCCAGCCGCCGGGCCAGTCGGCCCCCAGCTCCGCCGCGCCGATGTCTGGACGGAAGGCGGGCGAACAACCCAGGTGCGTGCAAAGTCCGATCAGGACAAGGAACTCCGGCTTGATCGAGCGGTGCTCGTTCTGCGCGTAGTGCGGCTGCTGACCCTCCATTTCCGAGTCCGGGTCACGCAGGCGGCCACGAATCTCGGACAGCAGATCCAGCATCTCCGGAGTGCGGCGAACCACCCAGACCGGGCGGCCGCGCCAGCCCACGCTAATTCGCTGTCCCGGCTCGATTTGTGCAACATTGACCTCTACCGGCGCCCCGGCCGCCTGCGCCCGGGCGCTCGGTTGCAACGAGGCCACGAAGGGAGCGGCAAGTGCCACCACCCCAGCGCCGCCTACGACCGAGGTAGCTGCCACCAGAAACCGGCGGCGCCCCCGGTCCATGCCTTGGTTTGCCATCTTGCCTCTCTCCAACTTCTGTTTCGGACGGGTTCACGCTGGCCCGAACGCATTGCGTATCCGGTGCAGTTCCCCGTGGCCCCCTATGGGGCGATGTAACCAAATAGAATTCCTTAAAACGCTAATGGGGTCAACCCTTGCGAGTCCCGGGGTTTCGGAGGTGGCAGGCCTCCAAACGATGTAAATCACCGTTTAATCAGATTGTTAGCAGCGTAGCTAACCGGCGCCGTGACCTCGGCCAACACGTGATGGACTCCAGCATCGGCGACAGGTCCCATGTTCTCAGGCTGGGTTGGCAATATCGATGAACAGGTGTTCGATCCCGAAGCGCTCGGCACACCATACTCCGACGGCCTGCGGTCCGTAGCGTTCCGTGGCGTGGTGACCAGCCGCGTAGAAATGAACGCCCAATTCCCGTGCTTCATGGGTTGTCTGCTCGGAAACCTCTCCGCTGATAAAGGCATCGACCCCGTGCGCCGCAGCCGCGACAAGCATCGATTGGGCTGCACCCGTGCACAACCCCACACGTCGCACCCGATGGGCTCCCCCCGAAATCCACAGGGGCTCGCGATCCAGCGTCTCGGCGATGACTGTAACCAGTTCGTCGGCACCGCGCGGCTCGGCGAAGCTCCCCAGCAACCCGATTCCATTGTCGCCCATGACTCCTTCGATCCGCAGCCCGAGCCGCCGACCCAGCTGCACGTTGTTACCCAACCGCGGATGCGCATCCAGTGGAAGGTGGTAGGCAACGAGATTGATCTGATTCTGCAAAAGCGCCGCAATGCGCTGGTGCTTCATTCCGGTGATCGCCTGCGGCTCCCCCTTCCAGAAATAGCCATGATGCACCAGGATCAGGTCGGCACCGAAATCGATCGCCGCCTCGATCAGGGCCAGCGATGCGGTCACACCCGTGACCATTCGACGAATCCTGCGACGACCCTCGACCTGTAACCCATTGGGGCAGTAGTCCTGGAAGCGACCAGGCTCCAGTTCGTCTTCCAGGGCCTGAAGCAGGATCTCGCGCTCAACACCTGTCGACATATGGCATCTCCGGTTACGGAACGGATGATGGGCCGAAATCGTTTTCGGAATGGTATATTAGCGCCATGGTGAGAGTTTCGCGTTTCCTTCTGCAAGCGGCACTGGCCGGCATCGTGGTCGCGGTGATCATCGCCCTGTTCTTTCCAGGCCTGCTCGATCAAGGAACGAACGGAGCGCAGACATCGGCGCTCGCGCCGGAATCGCGACCGAGGCCGCAGGGTCCGGTGTCCTACTCGGCGGGCGTTGCTCGCGCGGCGCCGGCAGTCGTGAATATCATGACATCGCGAACGATCGAGGTTCCTCACCCGCTGACCGGCAATCCCGATCTCCAGCGTTTCTTCGAGGACTCTCCGCACTCGTTCCAGGATCGCGAGCAAGCCAGCCTCGGATCGGGTGTGATCATGACCAGGGCGGGTCACATCCTGACCAACCATCACGTGATCGAAAAAGCGGAGGCAATCGCCGTGGTACTGGCCAACGGTGACGCCCATCCGGCGGAAATCATTGGCATCGATCCGGATACGGATCTCGCCGTGCTCCGGATCGCCGCCGCCAACGTGACCGCGGCCAGCATCGGGCGCTCGCGGGATTTGCTGGTCGGCGACGTTGTTCTCGCCATCGGCAACCCCTTCGGGGTCGGACAGACAGTAACC
>SLHN01000229.1 GCA_007136145.1 Thioalkalivibrio sp. | reverse complement strand
TCTTGATCCTGTGTCATGTGACCCTCCTCGCATCAGGAGGGTAATGGTAGGTCATCGCGGCGTTGCCCCTTAGGGGGCCGCATCTTCCGCTAACAGCGGAAAACCACCGTGCGCCGCGCGCCGGTTGGTGTGGGACCGAAATCCCAACTCCTGATGCTGCTGAAAGAATACCACGGTTTCCGACGCACGGCAACATCGACAAAAGTTCGAATTCTGTACTGATGCCCTCGTTTCGCATATCGCCTCGCCTGTCCCTATAGTAATCGGTGCCGTCCCATCCACCATGGTTGAAATCACCGCCGAATAGGCTCGGCGCAGGCACATTTGGCTACCGTCTCTGTTTGGCTGCGCCTGGCTAAACGGCTTGACGAAACGACGCCGCACCGCGGGACTCATAACTTTCAGGTCATTAGTCATTCTTTGTCTTGCGTGCGTTCTATAGGTGGGCTACCATAGGCGCGTAGTTTGGCAGTGCCGGGATTAGGCTACTGCTTGCCGCCGGCTGAGGAGAATCAACGCATGGCGATACCGGATTATCAATCCTGTATGCTTCCGCTGCTCCGCCTTGCCGGTGACGGCGAGGTACATTCAATGCGCGAGGCGGTGGAAAAGCTCTCAGATGAGTTTGACCTGAGCGCTGAAGAGCGTGCCGAGGTGCTCCCTTCCGGCTCCCAGTTTGTAATGGCAAACCGAGTAGGATGGGCACGAACCTATATAAAGAAGGCAGGATTACTGAGCGATCCGAAGCGCGGGCATTTCCAAATCACCGAGCGCGGAAGAGAGCTTCTTCACTCAAATCCATTCGAGATCAATACCAAGACGCTTAGGAAGTACGATTCGTTTGTTGAGTTCCAGACGAAGTCGAGCCCGAGAACCTCGTCAGGAGCAAGCGCTACAGAGGCGGCGAGTTATCCAACACCGCAGGAGGCGCTCGAGTACGGCTACGAAAAACTCACCGAGAACCTTTCCGACGAGCTGCTTGAGAATGTGATGGCCTGCTCATCGGCGTTTTTCGAGCGTTTGGTTGTGCAGCTGCTTGTGGCGATGGGCTACGGCTATGACCGGCCCTGGCGTATGCGAAGCTGGGACCGGTTCGCCGTGCCGCGCCCTTTCTCCCGCGCCCGCGCGGTGCCCAGCGGCGAGATCTTCATCCCCCCCGACCTCGATCGGGACGGGCTGGAACACTTCCGCGGCAAGGTTGAGGCACTGCTCAGCGCGCTGACCCTTGAAGCCGAGGTGTGGGCCGCTTCCGGACAACCCAAGCTTGGCCAGCGCCCCCTCGACCGCCGGGGCACACCGCTCCGCTCGGAGCGCGGCAACCTGCCCATTACCCTTACCGGCCCGCATTTTCCCCGCGCGACACTTGGCACCCAAGTGACGTCCGCAGGATCCAGGATCGGGGTCAGGCTTTAGATGTTAAGTTTTGCTTGGTCTGGCCTTCACGATGGCGCTCGCCAAATGGAATGCACCCACCCGCCTTGCTCCATCGCCCCGATCCTGTAAAGTTCGCAGGATGGCGGGAGTGCGGCACTCGCGGAGCCAGAACGCGAGTTGCTCAGCGGATGGTTCTGCCACATTCTGCCGGACGTTGGCCTCCACCAGGCGGCGGATCATCGGCCAGTCTTTGTCGCGCTGCGTCTTCTTTGCCTGAACCAAATCGGACAGCGCGAGCAGTTCTACTTCGACACCGCCCTGCGTTTGAGCTGCTCGACCCCGACTCTTCGACTCTTTTTCCGGTCGGCTGCATGCGCTGGTTCGGCGAAGTTCTATAAGAGTCTTCGGAACTCCTCCACGGTTAGCCCGGCATCCTGCACGATCCCGCCCATCGTAAAAGCCTTGACGGGATTGTGGCGGGGGATCGTGACCTGACGCACGCCATCGCTCATCACGATGTGCTTGCCTTGCCGGACGACACGGAAGCCGGCCTTCTCCAATGCGCGTACCGCATCCAGATGGTTGACGCCGGGAATC
This sequence comes from Thioalkalivibrio sp., assembly GCA_007136145.1. Classification (GTDB taxonomy): domain Bacteria; phylum Pseudomonadota; class Gammaproteobacteria; order Ectothiorhodospirales; family Ectothiorhodospiraceae; genus Thioalkalivibrio. Next base: position 633 of record SLHN01000229.1, on the reverse strand, counting down.
CGTGGCATGACTATACCTGCACTTCCACCTCCCGCACTTCTGCGTCGTGGAAGCGATCCTCCAGAGCAGCCAAATACTCGCGAATCGCATCTTCGATGTTCGCCAACGCCTCTTCTTCCGTGTCCCCTTCAGACCAGCAGCCGGGCAGTGAGGGAACCGAAACGCTGACCCCCTCCTCAGTGTGGTGGAGAGCGACTTTGTACTTCATGGTGAACCTCCTTCGGTAGTATAGCCGCTCCTGCACCAGTGGACCAGTACGGGCGGCCGATTGCTGCGCAACACCGCCGGGAGGGGGCAATCAGAAAAGGCCACGGGCTTCAACCCGGTTCGTCGGTGGGGATACTTCCGCCGACTGATGCCGCCGTAATGGAGCGCCACCGTCCGGGCACGTTCGCCCGTGAGCATGCAGGATAATTCCACTGCCACGGCCTTGGCGATGCCTGCCCGCCGGCCGTGCTGCTTCAGTTGCTCCGGATCGATTCCATACCGCTCCGCCTCGCACCGGTCGATGGTGTCGAAGGCGACCGTGACCACCGGCAGCGCCAGGTCCTTATCCTGCACCCTGCCCGTTCGCAACTCGCCCAGCCGCTGTTCGGTTTCCTCGATAAAGGCCGCCTCGCCAATGGCGTATCG
>SLHN01000288.1 GCA_007136145.1 Thioalkalivibrio sp. | reverse complement strand
TTCCAGGGGGACGAAGTTGTTATCACCAGTCTCGGCCAAGTGGTGGGAAGCGGTACAGTACGGGAGATCAACGCCCGTTACCTGCGCCCGTCAACGAATGCCCTCGATGGTTTGGCTCCGCTTGTTCTCGGGGCATCGGTGGCTGAATTCCGCGTTTCCGAGGGAGCCGATCTGCGCATGCAAGCGGGTATCGGAAACGAACAGGCACCGACGATCCAGATCGTGAACGCGGAGGATACGGGATCCATCCGGTCCGCTATCGCGCAATCCGTGCAGCACCCTTCGTCGATCGGCATCGAGGTCAGCGATCTGGCGTCGGACTTGCTGGATCCCGCGGTATTGCAACGCTTCGTGGAAGCCGTTGCGGACTCGCCCGAAGCTTACGATGGCCCCGTTCCATGGGGTTTCGGCACCGTGGAGACCCCGGCGATCACCGTGGTACGGGGACTGAACGGCGAGCGTAGCGATCTGCGACTCTCCACATCGGTCAGCGGGGTCGGTGTATTGATTGTCAGTGGCGATCTGTACGTTGAGGACGTGTTGGATTTCACAGGCCTGATCATGGTGCTGGGAGGCAGCCTTGAAATGGGCGGTGATTCCGGGCGGATCCAGGGGTCGATCCTGGTTCAGGGCATTGAGGAACAGGACCCGGATACCTGGGGCATGAGTCCCGATGGGCTAAGGGTGACGCTGGCTGGGGAACTCGATTTCGAACACAGTAGGGAAGCTCTGGCATCGGCGTGGGACCTGTTGCCAGCCGCGGCGCGCGCCGTATGGGAGGATCTCGACGGGGTGCTGCCACAGGGCTTGGCTTCCGGGCGCCTTTTCGACTGGTCTGAAAGTCTGAGGCTTTGATCATTCCGGATTGCCTTTTCCGTGTCCGGCCCATGCGATCGCATGGTGTCTTCGCGGTCCGCCGGCCACTATATTCTGCGCTTCCCGTAGAATCCGGGGCATGGACACTGCCGTACCCGCACGGCCGGGCGTTTCCGGAGACAGGGAAATCGTCTTCGAGACCCGCGGTCTGACCAAGACCTATCTGATGGGTGAGGTCGAGATTCATGCCTTGCAAGGCGTGGACCTGGATCTCTACGCCGGCGAGTTGGTCGTCATGCTGGGTGCTTCCGGGTCGGGGAAGTCCACCTTGCTCAATATCATGGGCGGTCTGGATCTCGCGACCAGCGGCAGCGTACGCTACCGTAATCGGAATCTGACCGCCGCGTCCGACCGGATCCTCACGGAGTTCCGCCGCGACCATGTCGGCTTCGTGTTCCAGTTCTACAACCTGATCGCGAGTCTGACCGCGCGCGAGAACGTTGCGATTGTCACCGACATCAGCCGCAATCCGATGGCACCCGAGGACGCGCTGGCACTGGTCGGGCTGCAAGACCGGCTGGACCATTTTCCCTCGCAGTTGTCCGGTGGCGAGCAGCAGCGCGTTGCGATCGCCCGGGCGATCGCCAAGCAGCCGGCGGTGCTGCTCTGCGATGAACCAACCGGTGCGCTGGATTCGAGAACCGGAATCCGGGTGCTGGAGGCCCTCGAGCACATCAACCGCGAAATGGGGACGACGGTCGCGATCATCACCCATAACGAGGTCATCGGCGAAATGGCCGACCGGGTCATCCGGCTGAAGGATGGGCGTGTCGACGAGATCCACGCGAATCCGCAGCGCCGTTCGCCGAAGGAGCTGCGCTGGTAGCGCCAGTCACGATGCGCGCACTCGAACGCAAGCTGTTGCGCGACCTCGCTACGCTGAAGGGCCAGGCTGCGGCGATTGTGCTGGTGATCGCCAGCGGCGTGATGACGCTGATCATCGCGGTGACGACGCTTGATGCCCTGTCGCTGACCCAGCAGCGGTTCTACCAGGATTATCAATTCGCGCACGTGTTCGCCGATCTGAAACGGGCGCCCGACAGTCTGGCCGAGCGCCTGCGCGAGATTCCCGGCGTGAATCAGGCGGAGACCCGGATCAAGGCCCCGGTGCGGCTGGAAGTGCCGGGTTTCGACGATCCGGTACGCGGGCTGTTGCTGTCGATTCCCGACGGACGGCAGCCGCGGCTGAATCGCCTTTATCTGCGCGAAGGGAGCCTGCCCGACTCGGGCCGATCCGACCAGGTCGCCATCAGCGACGCCTTTGCCGAGGCTCATGGCCTGCGCGCCGGTGACCGGTTGCTCGCGATCATCAACGGCAGACTGACGACGCTGCGCGTCAGCGGCATCGTGCTTTCCCCCGAGTTCATCTACCAGATCGCGCCGACTGATCTGCTGCCCGATTACGAACGCTACGGAATACTCTGGATGAACCGTCGCGCGCTAGCCAGCGCCTACGGCATGGAAGGAGCGTTCAACAACGTCTCGGTACGCCTGCAGGCCGGGGCCTCCGAGGCGGCGGTCATCGACCATCTGGACCGGGTTCTCGCGCGCTACGGCGGTATCGGCGCGTATGGTCGCGACAACCAGCAGTCGCATCGCTTTCTCGACGAGGAGCTGAAGCAATTGCGCGCGCAGGCGGCAATCCTGCCAACGATCTTCCTGCTCGTGTCGGCTTTTCTGCTGAACGTGGTGATGAGCCGGATCATCCAGGCGCAGCAGGAGCAGGTCGCGGTA
>SLHN01000145.1 GCA_007136145.1 Thioalkalivibrio sp. | reverse complement strand
TGAGCCTGAGGCCTTGAACGCAAGGCCCGGAACGGAGCGCTTACGGAGTGCGGCGCCTACCCTTGCCGCCGCTCCGGGGCTGAGACGGATTCAAGTGCCGTGAAAACGGGAGCGCGCTCCCGCATTTCAGCGGCTGGAACAGGGACGGGACGGGGTTCGGGACGGGAATCCCGGTGTTACTGGAAACCGGAGCGTGTCGCCGGTACTTTGAGCATTCACTAAGTCGCCGTTGATGGTTGCCATGGATAATCTCGTTATAACGCTTGGCGTCGGGGTCGCGCTGATCACTGGCCTGTTCTTCCTTATTTACCGGCTCACGAGCCTGCGCGGCTACCAGACGGCGGGCCTCGTGTTCGCGCTCACGATGTTGATCTTCATCCCGTTTTCAGTGCTCAACTGGGCCGGGGCAGATGTCTTCGCGATCCACCTTGCGCTGTATGTGATCGTACCCTATGGGCTCGGCATCATTACCACTCAGCAGGAGTCGGAGCATGGCAGGAAGGTCAAGCGAGGTCGGCTGCATTGGGCACCGATGACCATGCTGGTCTTCTTCGGCATCGTGGCCACGGTCAACGCGATTCTGCTGTCGGTGGCGACCCACGGCATGCCCAGCCAGTTCATCGGTGTCCTGCTACCCCAGCCACAGAGTCAGGCGACCGAGGTTACCTCGGGCTTCCCCGGTACGGTGGCGCGTATCAGCGAGCGCAAGGAGGCACTGGCGACCGGTTACTTCGACGCGATGCGGGAACAACGGACCGTCGGTTGGCAGGTGCACCAAGGCTGGAAGTCACGGCCCGAGGCGGGCGAGCCGGCACTGTTCCAGGTTCGGGTACTGGACCGCGAGGGTCAGCCGATCTCGGACGCGGCGATCGAGGGTGAATTCATGCGTGTATCGGACTTCAATCTCGACCAGATTTTCTCGATGCAACCGATGGGTGGCGGCTTGTACCAGGCGGAGGTCACCCTGCCCGCGGCGGGCCGGTGGGATCTTCTGTTCCGCGTGCAGCGTGGTGAACACACCCACGAACAGCAGGCCAGCACCCGCGTGCGCGAGAGTCGCGGCTAGTGTCTTTTCGTACGCCGTTCAGCACCAGATAGTGGGCATTCATGGCTTCGGTTGAGCCACAAGCGGACCCGAACGGCGGGATGGAAGGCCACGGTGGGGATTCCGCCTGCTTCCATTGCGGGCTGCCAGTCCCGCAGAGGGCACGTTACCCGGTCCAGTTCGAAGGTCGGCGCCGGGAAACCTGCTGCGGCGGTTGCCAGGCTGTGGCGAACGCGATCATCGAGAATGGTTTGGGTCGCTACTACCATCACCGCACCGCTCCAGCGGGCAGCCCCGGTCAGCCGATCATTCCCGAGGAGCTGCGCGAGCTGGAGCTGTTCGATAAGCCGGACCTGCAACGTCAGTTCGTCACCGACGAGACCGATCATGATTCGGGGCGTGTGCTGCGCGAGGCCTCATTGATCCTGGAGGGGATTACCTGCGCCGCCTGCGTGTGGTTGAACGAGCGTCATGTGCGGGCGTTGCCTGGAGTCACCCAATTCACCGTGAATTACTCGACCCATCGCGCACGAGTACGCTGGGACCCGGAGCGGCTGCCGCTCTCGGAAATCCTGCAGGCGATACGTGCGATCGGGTATCGGGCCCATCCCTACGACCCCGGCACCCGGGACAAGGCGTTTCAGCGCGAGCGTCACGTGGCCCTGCGGCGGCTGGCGGTGGCGGGGTTGGGAATGATGCAGGTGATGATGCTTGCCGTGGCCCTCTGGCTGGGTGAGGGGGACGAGGATTACGCGCACATTCTGCAATTCATGCGCTGGGTGGCTGCCGGTCTCACGACGCCCGTCGTTTTCTATTCCGCTGTGCCGTTTTTCAAGAGTGCGTGGCGCGATCTCGAACATCGGCAGCTCGGCATGGACGTCCCGGTCAGCCTTGCGATTCTCAGCACCTATTTCGCCAGTCTCTATTCGGTGTTTCTCGGGACGGGCGAACACGTGTATTTCGAATCGGTGGCGATGTTCGTCTTTTTTCTTCTCACCAGCCGTTATCTGGAACTGATGGCGCGACAACGGTCGAGCCAGGCCATCGACCGTCTGGATCGCCTGATTCCGGCAGTGGCGACGCGGGTTGCCGAAGACGGCGGCGATGAACAGGTGCCTGTGGCCGAACTGGTTCCCGGTGACCGCGTCCGTGTCCGTCCGGGAGAGCCACTGCCGGCCGACGGACTGGTCGAGTCCGGCGAGTCCACGGTGAACCAGGCGCTGCTGACCGGCGAACCGGAGCCCTGTTTGCGCCAGGCCGGTGACGCGGTCACCGGCGGGACAGTGAACGTCGACAGCCCTCTGTTGATCCGGGTCACTCGCGTTGGTGCCGAGACCACTCTGGCGGCAATTCAGCGCCTCCTCGACCGCGCGCAGACTGACAAGCCGCGTCTGGCCCGGATGGCCGAAAAGGGTACCGGCCACTTTGTGGCCGCGGTGCTGATCCTGACCGCGCTGGTCGGCATGGTCTGGTACCTCTGGATAGCGCCGGACCGTGCCTTCTGGGTCGTCGTTGCAATGCTGGTCGCCACCTGCCCCTGTGCGCTGGCACTGGCGACGCCGGTGGCCATCACGACCACGACCGGTGTGCTCTCTCGGATCGGCCTGTTGTTGACACGCGGGCAGGCCGTGGAAGACATGGCGCGGGCCACGGTAGTCTGTTTCGACAAGACGGGAACGCTGACCGTGGGTCGGCCGGAGTGGGTGGGGACGCAGGTGCTCGTTCCCGACATCGACGAGCCAGAGGCGTTGCGGATTGCCGCCGCGCTCGAACGTCACTCCGAGCACCCGCTCGCGAAGGCGTTGGTGCAGGCCGCCGGGTCGAATCCCGTGTCCACGGCGATGACCCACGTGCGCAATGTTCCGGGGCGGGGGTTGTCCGGCATGCTGGACGGTACCGAGATCCGGGTTGGCACCGCGGATTTCGTGGGTCTGGACCGGAACCCCGACTCGGTGCTTCCACCCGCTGCATATGCGCAGGCGACCGCGGTCTGGCTTGCCCGCGCGGATACCGTGGTCGCGGTGTTCTGGCTTGCTGATCAGCCGCGGCCAGCCGTGCACGAGACCGTCGCCGAGTTGCGGTCGCTGGGTCTCGAGGTGGTGCTGCTGTCCGGGGATCGTCCGGAGTCGGCCACGGTGTTCGCCGCCAATGCCGGGATTGCCGAGGCACACGGCGGTATGACGCCGGAGGAAAAGGTGGAGTATGTGCGGCGGCGTCAGGCCCAGGGTGACATCGTGTTGATGGCGGGCGAAGGTATCAACGACGCGCCGGTGCTGGCCGGCGCCGATGTCTCGCTGGCAATGGGCAGCGGTACGCGTATTGCTCAGACCCAGGCCGACCTGGTGCTCATGTCGGATCGGCTCGAAGCGATTCCCGTCGCCGTTCGGCAGGCGCGTTTCACTCTGCGCATCGTGCGCCAGAATATCGCCTGGGCGGTCGGCTACAACGCGTTGGCCCTTCCCGTTGCCGCCAGTGGCGTGTTGACGCCGTGGCTTGCCGCGCTCGGCATGTCCCTGAGCTCCCTGATCGTGGTCGGCAACGCGTTGCGACTGCGTGGCGAACAACGGGAAGCCATTTCCGGCCGTGATGGTGCGCCGGAACTCCCGGCCAATGTGATTCGTCCTGCCCGCAACGGCTGAACGGCGCGGATCATGGGTCTCGTCGCCGGGCGCGGGCCTGCTACAATCCGGGCATGGAAATTCTTTACCTGCTCATTCCGATCGCGCTTGTCATCGTCCTGATTATTGGGATAGCCCTGTTCTGGGCGATTCGGTCCGGCCAGTACGAGGACATGGAGGGGCCGGCGCACAGCATTCTGATGGACGACGACGACCCGATGATCCCCGGGAACAACGATGCCGGGAACGCGAGCCGGGACCAACAGGACGAAGATGTCGATCGCAACGGAAACGGAAAATCCTGAAAACCGAGCAGCGGGTGTTTCTTGCTTCGTGCCGGGGTTAGGCATAACCTTCCAGCAAAAGTCATTCACGGGATCGCCGACCATGCGCGACTGGTTTACCTTCGAAAATCTCCCTCTTACGCTGATCATTCTGCTGATCGTCTTTTCGTGGCTCAGTTTCTTTTCGGTGATTCTCTTCGCCGATTGATATCCGCCGCTGTTCCTGTCGGGAATCTTTCAGGGATAGCGGCTCGGCTTGGCCCAGAGCCTGGCCCAGAAGCTGCCTTGCGCGTTCCGCGATGAATTTCCTGGAAAGCCTGCGTTCGCGCAGCAGAAGCTGCTGACGCAGCTCCTCGTCCTGGTAAACGATCTTCGCCGATGACGGATCAAATGGCTGATCAAGACTGATGCGAATGATCTGGCCGAGGTTGATGCCCCGACCATCGTCAAGAATGATCATATGGGGTGCAAGGCCGTTTGCCGGATTCGGACGCGGGAACGTGATCACATCCAGCAACACATGAGCCTGCCCGGTCTGGCGTACGCCCAGGCTGATCGGTGTGGCCGCGAGCTCGACCAGATAGACGGTGTTACCGATGGCGGCACGCAGCGCCTCGACTTGCCGCAGATAATCCGCTGTAGGCCAGAGTTCATCGAGCCTCCTGGAATCCGGATCGCTCATTCACCGTCTCGCGGGGCAACGGAGTCGGGTTGTACGACCCCGAGGCTACCGGGCAGTGAAGGGCATTCGCAGCACCTTGCGGATACCCACGAGTTGAGGGCCTGCGACCGGGGTTGAAGCGGAACGTCCCGCCGTGTAACCGGTGTTCGTTTGTTGTAATCGAAGCCAATGCCGCGCATGCGTGGAAGAATAGCAACTTAACATGTGGCGTTGCGTGCGCACCGCCGAAAGGGGAGGGTTTTACCTCCGGGTTCGTGCCATCGCGGGTAGCTTGGCAGCCCGCGCCGAGCCGGCGAGAATGGCGCCTGATGCGCACCCGGAGCATGTCGTTCGATGAACCCTTTCGATCTGCGTTGGCTATGGGGGGCGATCCGGGGACGCAGCCTGACCCTGGCGCTGGTCTTCCTGCTCACCATGATCGGCTTGTCGGCACCGGATCTTATCCGCGGGGGATTGGCACCGCTGGACCTGTCATGGTGGACACTGTGGCTGGCGCCCGCGCTTGTGATCTGGGTCATGATGCGACTGGAACCCGTGCTCGTGCCGTCGGAAAAGCTGCGACGCTGGCTTGCCCTGGGGGTGATTATGGTCGCACTTGCGGTGGTCTTCGTGCTGCCGCGGCTGATGCCCGAGCAGACGCCAGTGACCGTTGGTCATGCGGGGGCACCGGTAACTTGCCCGACCGTGTAGGAGCGCGCCCCGCGCAGCGAAGCCGCGCTGGAAGCCACGGCGTCGGCCGCGCCTGCCGCGCGTTCGCGGGCAGGCTCGCTGCTACAGGGGTTGGGGTCGGGTTGGGGCGATCGTCAGGCCGACAGCGCCTCGCGCAGGCTCTTGAAGGCGCGGTTCTCGATCTGCCGAATCCTTTCCGCCGATACGCCGTACTCGCTGGCCAGTTCGTGCAGTGTGGCCTTGGGTTCTATCAGGTAGCGCCGCACCAGGATATCGCGCGTGCGCGCATCGAGCGCGTTAAGCGATTGCTGCAATTGCGTCTGGTAATGGCGGTCCCAGTCGGCATCCTCGATGATCCGCGCGGGATCGCTGTCCGGGGAGCCGGACAGTTGTTCGGATGGCACCAGATAGCCACGCTCATCGTCTTCCGAGGGGTCCGGATCAAAGCTGGCGTCACGGCTGGCGAGCCGGTTCTCCATCTCGATCACATCGCTCTCTGGTACGCCGAGGTCACGCGCTACAACCGATACCTCGCTCGGGTTCAGCCAACCGAGGCTTTTCTTGGCCTGGCGCAGGTTGAAGAATAGCTTGCGCTGCGCCTTGGTCGTCGCGACCTTGACGATGCGCCAGTTGCGCAGAATGAATTCGTGGATTTCGGCACGGATCCAGTGCACGGCAAACGAGACCAGTCGCACGCCGTGGTCCGGATCAAAACGCCGAACGGCCTTCATCAGGCCGATGTTGCCTTCCTGGATCAGGTCGCCCAGCGGCAGCCCGTAACCCGAATACCCGCGTGCGATGTGTACGACGAAACGAAGGTTGTGCAGAATCAAACGCCGCGCCGCATCGAGATCCTGCCGTTCACGCAGGGCGCGGGCGAGCCGCGATTCCTCTTCCGCATTCAGTACCTCGATGCGGCCGACCGCGGCCATGTAATGATCGAGGTTGCCGACGGGTACGGGCATGTCCACAGGCGTTCGCATCAGTGCTTGGCTCATGATGGTGTCCCCCTTGAAAACCTTGCCAATGTTAGCAGTCGGAGGATTTGAGTGCTAAATCGCTCGGTGGTTCCCTCGGGAATCCAAGGGGAAATGATACGCTGCTCGGCGCTTCCTGACCTCAATATCTCGCGGTGCCGTGAAGGCCGCAACGCGGGCGGGAACGGTGCGGTTCGGCTTTTCCTCGCGGCACGCAGCGGGACCAGTGGGTGTGGCTGGGTTTCAATCGGGCGCTGCTCCTCAGTCCTTGAGTGCGGCCGCGCTGCCAAGACGAGCGCCCAGCCAGCCCAGCACCAGACCCGTGGTCACGAGAATCAGACCGATGCCGGCATCCGGCGTGGCGAAGGCCATCGGCAGGCCGAATATCGCCGCCGCGCTCTCGACGGGGGTACGGGTCAGCATGAATCCCGCCCATAGCAGAAGCAGGCTGAACAGTCCCCCCCCGAAGCCCAACAACAGTCCACTATAGAGCGAGGGCCTGCGGAGAAACCGGTCGGTGGCGCCCGTGATCCGGGAAATCGCGATCTCCTCGTGTCGCTCTCGCAACTCCGATGCCGCGGCAATCGCAAGGATCAGCGTGATACCGAGAGCCAACAGTCCCGCGACCACCAGAAGGATGCGCATTCCGGCCGCATGCAGCGCCTGCAATTGGCGTACCCATTCGTGGTCACTGATCACCGTGGCCTCCGGTAGCAGTGCCTGCAGTTGCCCCTCCAGCCCCAGTACTGCCTCGGGCGTTTTCACCAGCGGTACGATTTCGATGATCGCCGGCAGTGGGTTTTCTTCCAGCCAGTCCAGCAGGGTCGGCTCGGGCAGGCTGGCACGGTACTCGGCCAACGCCTCGTCGGCGGTGATCGGAGTGATCTCGGCAACACCCGGCAGCGCGTTGATTCTGCTGGCCGCGGACCTCAAACCATCCGCGTCGGTCGCGTCCAGATAAAGCGCAATCCGGGGTTCGTGATCGACGTCCGCTGAAAGCGCCCTGGCATTGTCAAGAAGCAGCCAAAGGTAGGCCGGCAGGGCGAGAATGAACCCGAGAACCGCGATCAGGATCAGGCTCTGCCCCGGAGCGTACAGCCTGCGCGCCAGGCTGCGGCGCGCGGCCTCGGCGTGATTATGCAGCCACGCCTCCATGCACCCAGCACGCTCCTGGGCGTCCTTCATCCCGCGCTGTGCCCCGGCTTCACGTGGCGCGCCTCCAGGTTGCCGTTCTCCAGGTGCAGCATGGGCCTGCCGAACTCCGTGATCAGTTCCAGATTGTGGCTGGCAATTAGCGCGGTGACGCCAACGCGATTGAAATCGAGGAACAACTCCATGATCTCGCGCGAGAGTTTGGGGTCGAGGTTGCCCGTGGGTTCATCAGCGAGCAGCAGTGCCGGCCGGTGGACGATCGCCCGGGCAATACCCACCCGTTGTTGTTCCCCGGCCGACAGGGTCTGTGGCCAGGCATTCTCTTTCTGCAGCAGTCCTACCTTGTCCAGCGCCGCGCGAACGCGTTTGCGTGCCTCGGTACGCCGGTAGCCGAGAATCTCCAGCGGCAGGGCAACGTTCGCATGCACCCGGCGGTCGAGCAGTAACCGGTGGTCCTGGAAAACCAGGCCGATGCTGCGTCGAAACTGGGGTACCTCGCGTCTGGGCAGGGTGTCGAGGTCCTTGCCGTTGACCATGATCCGCCCGCGGGTGGGTCGTTCCAGGCGTGCGATCAGGCGCAGCAGGGTGCTCTTGCCGGCGCCGGATGGTCCGGTGAGAAAGGCCAGGGCACCGACGTCCACCCGCAGGCTGACATTGTTCAAAGCCTCGGTGCCACCATCGAAACGCTTGGTTACGCGCTGCAGCCGGATCACTGGCGTCGCCTCAGTCGGTCTCGCGGTTCAGCAGGGCACGCACGAACGCGCGGGCTTCAAAGGGCTGGAGATCCTCGGCCTTTTCGCCAACGCCGATGAAGCGAACCGGGATCCCCAATTGCTCGGCCAGTGCAAACAGCACACCCCCTCGGGCGGTGCCGTCGAGTTTGGTGACCACCAGTCCGGTGACTCCCAGGGCTTCGTGAAACTGGCGGACCTGGTTGATCGCGTTCTGTCCGGTACCGCCGTCGATGACCATCAGAACCTCGCTCGGAGCCTCGGTATCGAGACGTCCCATCACCCGCTTGACCTTGCGGATTTCGTCCATCAGGTTGTGCTGAGTGTGCAGGCGACCCGCGGTGTCCGCGATCATCACGTCGGTGCGGCGGGATTGCGCGGCCTGCAGCGCGTCGAAAACGACCGACGCCGAGTCGGCGCCGGTTCCCTGCGCAATCACCGATACGTTGTTCCGCTCGCCCCAGGTCTGGAGCTGTTCGACCGCGGCGGCGCGGAAGGTGTCGCCGGCTGCGAGGAGTACGGAGTAATCCTCCGCGCGCAGGTGGTGCGCCAGCTTGCCGATGGTGGTGGTCTTCCCGGCGCCGTTGATTCCCACCACGAGGATCGAGAACGGCTTGGACCTGCCCGTTTCGATCAGAAGCGGTTGTTCCACGGGCGCGAGTATCTCGGTCATTGCGCGTTCGAGGGCCTGCATCAGGGCATCGGCGTCACGGAGTTCGTTGCGTTTCACCGCGCGGGTGATCTGGTCCATGATGCGCCTGGTCGCATCGACGCCGACGTCCGCCAGCAGCAGGCGCTCCTCGAGTTCCTCGAACAGATCGTCATCGATCTTGCGGCGCAGCAACTCGCCGATATCGGTGTTCAGCACCTTCCCGGTTTTGGCCAGGCCCTTGCGCAGGCGCTGGAATAATCCGGAGCGTTCCGGGGTTTCGGTGGCTGGAATCTCTTTTTTTCGGAAACCGAACATGTTGGCGATGGTCAAGGCATAAGGTTCGGCAATGCTATCACGAGGATTGAACATGATGAGATGCCTGTTTCCCCGGCTGCTGTGGGTTCTGGCCCTGCTGGCCGTGTTCCACTCCACCGTCGTCGCCGACGTGGTCGAGCACCGCCTGGAAAATGGTCTGACGGTCCTGGTACTCGCGGATCCCCGGGCCCCCGTGGTGACCAATCAGGTGTGGTACCGGGTCGGGTCGATGGACGAACACAGTGGCATCACCGGCATTTCGCACATGCTCGAGCACATGATGTTCAAGGGCAGCGAAAAGTATCCACCGGGTGAATTCTCGCGCATCGTTGCCAGCCTCGGGGGGCGGGAAAACGCGTTCACCGGGCGTGACTACACCGGTTACTTTCAGGTCGTCGGCAGCGAGCACTGGGAAACCGTGATGGCGATGGAAGCCGAGCGCATGCATGCGCTCAAACTCACCGACGAGGAATTCCTGCCCGAGCGGCGCGTGGTGATCGAGGAACGGCGTCTCACCACCGAGGATCGCCCCAACTCGCTGTTGAGCGAACAGTTCCATGCCACCGCCTTCTTCAACCAGCCCTATGGTCACCCGATCATCGGCTGGATGAGTGACATCGAGGCCTACACGGTCGACGATCTCCGTGACTGGTATGCGCAGTGGTATGCACCGAACAACGCCGTGGTGGTGGTCGTCGGCGATGTCGACCCGGAGGCGGTGATCGCCGCCGCGGAGCGGCATTACGGTCACATCCCGGCGCGCGAGCTGCCGCTTCGGAAGCCTCGAGTGGAGACGCCGCAGCGGGGCGAACGCCGCGTCACCATGCGTATCCCCGCGGAACTGCCGTATCTGATCACGGGTTGGAAAACCCCGGTGCTGATCACCCTGGACGACCCGGTGGATGCCTACGCGCTGATCGTCGCTGCCGGCGTGCTCGACTCCGGCGACGCCTCCCGGTTTGCGCGTGGACTGGTTCGGGGTCGCGAGTTGGCGAGCAGCACCTCGGCGCGTTACAGCGCTTTCAGTCGGCTGGATTCCCTGTTTACCATCGCTGCGGTGCCGACAGCGAACACCGACATAGAAACCCTGGAGCAGGCATTGCTGGACGAAATCGAGCGTTTGAAAAACGATCCTATCGACGAGAGCGAGCTGCAGCGGGTGCAGGCTCGGGTGATCGCGCAGGAAATCTTCCGGCGCGATTCGATCCGTTCGCAGGCTTTCGAGCTGGGGATGCTGCAGACCGTCGGATTGGGCTGGCAGGTCGCGGACGAGTACGTGGACCGGATCCGCGCGGTCACGGCGG
>SLHN01000274.1 GCA_007136145.1 Thioalkalivibrio sp. | reverse complement strand
TCGGCCCCCGGGTAACCCCCCAGATTCAACGGATGGGTTCATGCACGGTGACCAGCTTGGTTCCGTCAGGGAAGGTGGCTTCCACCTGGACCTCGGGAATCATCTCGGGCACACCCTCCATCACGTCGTCGCGCCGCAGCACCTCGCCGCCCAGCGCCATCAGTTCGGCGACGCTCCGACCATCGCGCGCACCCTCGAGGATCGCCGCCGAGATCAGCGCGACCGCCTCCGGGTAGTTCAGCTTCAGGCCGCGGTCGCGGCGGCGTTCGGCGACCAGCGCCGCCGTGAACAGCAGCAGCTTGTCCTTTTCTCTGGGGGTCAACTCCATTTACGGCTCCGAAAGGTTCAGGTAGACCAGATACGCGGTGGGCACGGTTCCCGCCCGAGCACCAGCGGACGCAGTAACGCCCAGGCCTCGATCATCGATTCCCACAGCGCCTCTCCGGCGGCCGCCAGCCAGCGACAGACCAGGAGGCCCGTAACGGGATGCCCCAATCGATGACCTGGCATGGGCAGGAGCGTACAACCGAAGGCACCATCGGGCATCGATCGCAACCCGCCGCGCAGTGCAACAAGCGTCTGCGGCGTGGCGGGCGCCGCGATCAGGGTCGCCAGATAGCCGCGGCCCTGCAATCCCCAAGCCGCCTTCAGCATGGGGTCGCCACCTTCGGTTCGCAACCGCTCGACGAGCAGTGGCCGGCGATCCACGGTCACCTGAAGGCTCGTGTCACAACAACCGCTCTCGAACTTGTCACCACTACCCGGTCGGCCCAGACCGAGCAGATCCCAGGCGAGGAGGCGCGCGTCGGGTGCGAGTTCGAAGCGGTTACGCAACTCGACCCGGGCTCCGCGATGGACGATGTTCAATGCCGGCAACCACTCCAGTGTGCCGCCCGCGGCAACCCGCAAGGACTGCCGCTGGCGCGCCACCGGCCCCGCCGAACGGTAAAACTTGGCCGCCGCGGGAGTGGTGAGCAGGGCATGCGCGCCGCTTTCAACGGCCACCTCGATGTCCAGCCGATCGCCACCGACGACGCCCCCGGGAGGATGCAGCAAGTAGGTGTGACAGGGGTTTCCCTCGGGATAAAAGGGGCGTTGCACCCGCAGCGGGCCAGCATGGCGTCGATGCCGCAAGACGGTGCGCTCCGATCCTGCTTCGAAGCCGAGTTCCAACCTGGCGCACCACCCCATTGCACTCGACCGCGACTCTGGTGCGGCTGGGACAACGCATGGGGGCTCGAAACGGGATATTGGCAGTAATGACATATCCGTCGAGTAAGCAGGAACCGGGCCATTTCTGCAAGGTATTGTGTGCAAAAATTTCGATCGACCCTGGCGAGAGTGATCATGTCGCCGCTGTGGGGAGTTGGTTGATCCGGCGCCAGATGCGGGAGCAAGCTCCCGTATTCCACATGGCAGGCCACGGAACCCGACCAGTCGCGGGCCACTACACGCGAGGGTACGTCGCTGGGGCGCGCGAGCTACGCTCACTCCGACAACGCGCGGAGATCGAATTTTCGTCGTGCCAGGCGCCCTTTTTCGGAGCAGATCATGCACCACAATGGGGATGATCGCGGGTTCCACGCCGACGGGA
Organism: Thioalkalivibrio sp.; assembly: GCA_007136145.1. Taxonomy (GTDB): domain Bacteria; phylum Pseudomonadota; class Gammaproteobacteria; order Ectothiorhodospirales; family Ectothiorhodospiraceae; genus Thioalkalivibrio. The sequence goes on along the minus strand of SLHN01000274.1, from coordinate 8,864 downwards.
GTAGCGATACTGATCGTGGGGAAACCCGCAAGACCCACAGGGGAAGCACCGAGCAAGCCGGTCACGCTGGTCTTGTCTGGTTCTCCGGTTTCAGGCAACCTCCCCGCACGGTAGCCTTATCGGACATTGGGTTGTACAACAACTGCTGGTGGAGACAACGATGGATCCGTTTCTGCGGGCAGCGATCGAGGAAGCCGAAGCCGGCCTCGCGGAGGGCGGTATTCCGATCGGCTCGGTCCTGGTTCGCGATGGAACGATCGTCGGCCGTGGCCACAATCGCCGAGTGCAGCAGGGCAGCAGTATTCTGCACGGCGAAATGGACGCCATTGAAAACGCCGGACGGCGCAGCGCGTCCTTTTATCGGGAATGCACGCTCTACACCACACTCTCACCCTGCGCGATGTGCAGCGGAGCCATTCGCCTGTATCGCATCCCTCGCGTGGTGATCGGTGAGAATCAGACGTTTCTTGGCGAGGAACGGTGGTTGCGGGAACATGGCGTGAACGTTCGGGTCGAGAATGACCCTCGCTGTATCGCGCTGATGCGCCAGTTTATCCACGAACAACCGGAGGTTTGGAATGAGGATATCGGCGAATGATCCGGCCCGCGGAACACGCGGCAATCGAAACCGCGCGAACCGGACGATCGTTACCCTGTTGCTTGTGGCCTTATCGGGAATCGCCGCGCACCATGCGACCGCAGACCCCGTTGTCGAAAAGCTGAACCAGTCCACGACCAGTTGGGAAGGCTCATTGCTTCCCGCCTATCCAGCGGGGCAACCCGAGATTCAGATCCTGAGAATCACCGTTCCACCACGAACGACATTGCCGATGCACAAGCACCCCGGTATCAATGCAGGATACCTGCTCCAGGGGATGCTCACCGTCGTCACGGAGGATGGAAAACGTCTGGAACTTGCGGCCGGCGACACGATCGTCGAAGTCGTCGATCTCTGGCACTTCGGCACGAATGAAGGAGTTGAACCCGCCGTCATCCTTGTTTTCCATGCCGGCGTGGAGGGCACGCCCCTGAGCATTCCGAAGCATGAAGCCCACTCCCACTGACTGCCTCACTGAGCGGCCGTTCGGATGAATGCGGCGTGCCCTCCGGTTGAAGGAGTTCCGTCGTCGCCGCCTGTCAATCGCCGGGTGATCGCTCCCGGACTCGCCGAACAAGCCACCACATTGCGAGCCACTCGGACCCGCGCGCTCTCGGGCGCGCGCGGACCCACGGGAACAGCTGCGCATCTTCCACAGCGAAGGTCTAGACTTGATCAGTGGGGCGGGATTCCGCGAACAGAATTCGCTGCTCTCCCCACGCACCCAGGCCGAACCCGGACCAAGTCTTTCAGCATGGTGGAACCGAAGGTAACACCAGAGACAGGCAGCGGTGCGCAAGCCCTTGGAGGACAGTCGATGCGGAGGCTTTCTTTTGGTATGCGATCGGCGGAAAGACCCGCTCGGTTGACACGCCGTGCCTGCACCGACCTGCCCCTGAGCCTGTTACTGCTCGGCGCTCTGCCGTACGCGTCGTTGGCCTCCCCCCTGGAAAACCTTCCGTCCGCGTCGCCGGTTTACATGGCGCCAGAGCATGTGGAAGGAGCGACAACAGTCGATGCCGATGCGGCCTGGCTCCTGTTCCGTTCCGGGATAACATTCGTCGATGTCCGCCTGCAGGCCGATTACATGGCCGGGCGAGTGCCCGAGGCCCATTCCCTGACCATCATGCGGGATCCCGAGCATCCGGGTGACCACTTTCAACCTGACCGTCTTCTGGCAATAGCCGGCTCGCTGGATACCCCGATCGTCATTTATTGCAATGAGCGTGATTGCTGGCGCTCCGAGGCCGCGATCGCCCGCGCGCGGGAGTGGGGCTTCACCAACCTCTATTTCTTCCCAGGGGGCTTCCCGGAATGGATCGCCAGCGGATACCCATTCGAATAACGCGAATGGAGTGGCGGCGCTGATGGTGGGATTCGGAACCGCCCGTTTCCGGCTGCAGTCGGTGCTGATCCTCGCCATCGCGTTGGCGTTCCTACTGTCGACCCTGGCAATCGGGATGGGCACTTTCTATGCGATGGCCGAAGCAGAACAGCGCATGGAGGCGCAGGCGACAGAGGGACATTCCGCGGTCTGGCGGCAGACACTCGCGGCGGAATTCCAGCGACTGCGCGGCGAGGTTACCGGGATCACCCGTGACGCGCTTCTGGTCGATGCCCTGGCCAGTGGTACCGACGTGGATCCTTTTGCAGCGCCCAAGTACAACCGTCTGGGTGCAACCGGAGTCATCGACCGCCTGATCGTCCTCGATCATGACGGTCGGAACGTTTTCGATTCCGATCCATTGGCCGGCGAGGTTACCCTGCCAATTGGACAGGCCAGCCTGGAGACCGGACGCTTCCAGCAGGGAGTCCACCATTTCCCCGGTGGAACCCATTACGCTGCCCTTGCCGTTCCCCTCTATCGTGGTGGCAACCCAGTAGGTGCCGTGATACTGCTGAAGGATCTGGCGAGCGACGCCATCATGTCCCTTTCGCTGGCGACCGGTGCGAAGGTCGCCCTGCTGGACAGCGCCGGAGTTCGTGCGGCATCCGCCCCCGACGTGCGCGATTATCCCATCGGTGGGGTGAACAGGCAGGTCGGAGCACACCGGCTTTCCGTGGGTGGCGGGCATCGGCTTGTGGTTCATTTACCGGTAAAGCCATTCGGCATCGAGAACCCAACGGCCAACGTGGTGGTGGTGCAGAATATTACGGATTCAGTAGCAGCCCAGCGTTTCATCAACACATCGATGCTCGCCGCGGCGCTATTGCTACTGACATTGATCGTCGGGGCGCTTTATCTGGGCCTGCGAGGCGTCCTCCAACCTCTGCGCAAGGCTGTCAAGACCCTCGACGACGTCGGGCAGGGTCGCTTCGACTCCGACATCCGTCCGGACTCGCCCATCCTCGAAATCGCCACCCTGCAGCAGTCCGCTCAGGGCATGGTGGGTCGGCTGCGTCGAATGCTGGAGGTGGAGGAAAATGCCCGATTGGCATTTCGGGACTCGCTCACCCAACTTCCCAACCGGCGGCTCCTGATGGAACGTCTCGGGCATGTCGTGGATACGATCAAGGGGTCGAACACGAATGCCGCGTTGATCCTGATCGACCTGGATCATTTCAAGACTATCAATGATACCCGCGGGCATTCTATCGGCGACCGCCTGCTTATCGTGATTGGAGAACGCCTGAACTCGACGATACGGCCCTGCGACACGGTGGCTCGCTTGGGTGGAGACGAGTTCGTGGTACTGTTGGAACGCCTTAATCCCGACCCCGATCAGGCCCGTGCGGATGCACGAAAAGTCGCCGACAAACTGCTTCGAGGAATCGGCAAACCCGTACCTCTTGGCGAGATCGAGCATGTGGTCTCCGCAAGTATCGGAATCACCATTTTCCCGCAGGCGGAGGACTCGGCGGAGGAACTCCTGAAACAGGTTGACTTCGCCATGTATCAGGCCAAGCACCAAGGGCGCGACGGTATACGCTTCTATGACCCGGAATTGCAGTCTCAACTCCAGCGTCAGGCGGACCTGGAACGCCATTTACGGCGTGCGCTGCATGGCAATATGCTGGAACTACATCTACAGCCGCAGGTGGATGCCGCCGGCAGGATCCACGGTGCGGAGGCCCTGATGCGCTGGCCGCATCCCGACGGCACGTATACGGAGCCAAGCGAATTCATCCGGGTGGCCGAGCTGACCGGGCAGGTGGTGACCTTGGGCCAGTTCGCGATGCTACAGGCCTGTCGGACCTTGAAGAATTGGTCCGACAGGCCGGAGTTCATGAATCTCTGCATCGCGGTAAACTGCTCCGCGGAGCACATCAGCCAGCCGTCGTTCCTGGAAAAACTCGATGCGATTCTGGCGGAGACCGGCGCCCCGGCCGAACGGTTGCACATCGAACTTACCGAAAGTGTAATGGTGGACTACAGCGCTGCCCTGATGAACAACCTTGCCGGCCTTCGTGCCCGCGGAATCGGACTGGCAATGGACGATTTCGGCACTGGATATTCGTCACTATCGTATCTGAAACAACTGCCATTGGACTGGCTGAAGATCGATCGCTCGTTCGTCGCGGACATTGAGCAGAGTCGGGATGACGCCAGTATCGTGCAAACAATCATTGCCATCGCAAGTCTGATGGGCCTGGGTGTGATCGCCGAAGGTGTGGAGACCGAAACCCAGCGGGCCTTTCTCGTTCGGCATGGCTGCCAGCGATTCCAGGGATACCTCTTCCACGACCCGATGCCCGTCGACACGTTCGAGAACGTCGTTCTTCAGGTTGCCGAACCAGAACGAGGTCCCCTCGCCGCCGGGAACCAGGAATGAGCGACAGGGAGCGTGCTCTTGCCGCGCTCGTCCCAACGGAATACCACATCAGGCATCCAAAGGGCCGGTAATCGTTGGTCAGGCGCCCGCCAGAGTAATGCAGAACATGTCCGATGCGTTGGGATTTCTCGTCGTGTTTATCGAAACTCCTGTTTTCCGCTGAAGGTCAGCGCGTGGAAAGTTTGGCGTCGATCGCCTGTTCGGCCTCCAACCAGTAGGCATGGTTGTCTCCAACGAAGCCGTGACGCTCGGCGATGAAATACGCGGCGTCCTGAATCATCCGGTATCGCTGTTCGGGAGTCACCGCAGTGACATCAGCCTGTTTCCCCGACGCGGGCGCGGAGCCAGAAACCGGCTTGGCCGGCGCTTTCCTCGGTGCCGCGGCTTTTTTCACCGCAACCTTTTTCACCGTTGACTCACCCGCCGGCTTGGCCGTCTTCGCGACCTTTGCCTTACCCGAAGCCGCGGTTTTCACCGGTGCGGTTGTTTTTGCAGCTGTTGTTTTCCCGGGCGTCGCAGCCACCTTGGGTGCCTGCGACGCCTTGGGCTTGGCCGCCTTGTCCGTCACGCTCTTTTTCGGTCCCTTCGCCATGCGCATTACCCCTTCCCGCTGTAAGAATCGTCCAAATGGTTCCCCGAGGCTATCTCCGCCACACCGCATGCCATCTTGCTGATCTTTTCGTCCGTCCGCTGCGTTGGCATCACGATCACAGGCAGCCATCAGTCGCCCATGATGGCGTATTGCCGACGAGCGAAAATCTGGCGCGAGCCGGCATTCGGTTTTCGCCGATAGCCTGATGGATCATAGGCTCCCGGAGGCCACCCTTCAACAAAAGACACCCTGTTCGCCGCCATCGCTGCAAATTCTGCTCACGCTGCGCCCGGATCACTGTTTCCCGCGGTGGAGACGATCGAATGCCTTCATCCACGGCAAGAACCGCTGATTTTCGTTGTCATGCCAACTCGGCACGGACCCGGGTCGCAATCTCCTCCACCGAGAGATGAGTCACTTCCAGCCTGGGGATACGCTCGCGATACAGGAATTCATCGATCGCGAGACACTCCTGGCGACACTGCGGCAGGCTGGAATAACGGCTGCCCGGACGTCTCGCTTCGCGGATCTGTGCCAGTCGCTCTGGCGAAATCACCAGGCCCAGAAGGCGTCCACGCAGCCCGCGCAACGAGCGAGGCAACTGCGTATCGCCGCTCAGATCCTCTGGAATCAGTGGGTAATTGGCGGCAAACATGCCGTAGTTCATCGCCAGGTAAAGGCAGGTTGGCGTCTTGCCCGAACGAGACACCCCCATCAGCACCACCTCGGCGTGCCCGATGTCGCCAGTAGCGAGTCCATCGTCGTGCGCAAGGGTGAAGTTCAGGGCCTCGATGCGCCGGTCATAACGAGCGATGTCGCCCATGCCATGGGCGCGACCGGATACCGACTCGGCCGTTCGCTGGAACACCTGCTCCAACTGCTCCAGATGATCCGAGAAAATATCCAGAACCGGGACCGGGGACTCCCTGAGTTGTGCCCGCAGCGCGGCATCCGCGAAAGTCGCGACGACCAGTGCCGGCTGCGGACCCGCTCGAATGCGTTCGAAACAGTCCTCCATATGCGCCGCGCTGCGCACAAAAGGCCGCAGATGCCAACCCGGGTGGAGCCCCTCGAACTGGGTCAACAGGGTACGCGCCAGTGTCTCGGCAGTGATGCCAGTCCCGTCCGACAGCAGGTAAACCTGCGGCTGATTGGAATCAGACACGCTTCATGGTCTCCGCGAGCCGTTCCCAGGTGGGAATCAACGAATCCGGGTTCAGCGACATGCTTTCGATGCCCTCCGCCACAAGCCACTCGGCGAGATCCATGTGGTCGGAAGGACCCTGCCCGCAGATGCCGACGTACTTGCCCTTGCTGCGTGCGGCGCGGATGGCCATGGAAAGCAAAGCCTTGACCGCATCGTCGCGCTCATCAAAACACGATGCCACCAGCGACGAGTCGCGATCCACACCCAGCGTCAGCTGAGTCAGGTCGTTGGAACCGATCGAGAAGCCGTCAAAGAATTCGAGAAACGCATCCGCGAGCAGGGCATTGGACGGGATTTCGCACATCATCACAATCTTCAACCCGTTCTCACCGCGTTTCAGCCCCTCTTCCTCCAGAACCCGAATTACCCCTCGTGCCTCGTCCAGCGTGCGTACGAAGGGCACCATCACCTGCACATTCTCCAGACCCATGTCCTCGCGCACTCGCTTCAAGGCCCGGCACTCGAGTGCGAAGGCCGGACGGAAGGAATCCGAGAGATATCGAGCGGTACCGCGGAACCCCAGCATCGGATTTTCCTCATCCGGCTCATAGGCCCTTCCGCCCAGAAGGTGCGCATACTCGTTGCTCTTGAAGTCGGATAACCTAACGATCACCGGTTCCGGCGCAAACGCCGCCGCCAACGTGCCAACGCCCTCGCTTAGGCGGCGCACGAAGAATTCCACCGGGTCGTCGAAACCCGCGATGCGGGTCGCGATCTCGGCGCGGACATCCTCGGGCACGTTGGGGTAATCGAGCAAGGCCAGGGGATGGATACCAATGTGGCTGTTGATGATGAACTCCAAGCGCGCGAGACCGATCCCGGCGTGCGGCAGGCGGGAAAAGGTGTAGGCACGGCCCGGGTTGGCGACATTGAGCATCAGCTTCACCGGCAGCGCCGGCAGGTTGCTGGCACCGGTGCGCTGGATATCGAACGGAATCAGACCCTCGTAGACGTAGCCATCGTCGCCCTCCGCACAAGACACGGTAGCGTCCATCCCATCTTGAAGCGCCTCCGTCGCGTCACCGCAACCCACCACGGCCGGAATCCCCATTTCACGGGCAATGATCGCCGCGTGGCAGGTCCGCCCACCCCGATTGGTCACGATCGCGGAAGCCCGCTTCATGATCGGTTCCCAATCCGGGTCGGTCATGTCGGCGACCAGAATGTCGCCGGATTCCACCGTATGCATGTCGTCCGGAGATTCGACGATACGGATTCTCCCGGCGCCAATACGGGCTCCGATGGCCCGTCCGGTCACCAGTGGTTGTTTGTCATGGGAGGCCAGCCGATATGTCTCGCTTACGCCAAGCTCGACCCGGCTCTCCACAGTCTCGGGCCGGGCCTGGACGATCAGCAGCTCGCCAGTCTCGCCGTCCTCGGCCCACTCGATGTCCATCGGCATCCCATAGTGGTCTTCGATGGCTACCGCATACCGGCCGAGCAACTGCGCCTGCTCGTCGTTCAGGCAGAAGCGAGAGCGCAGCTCTTCAGGGGTATCTTCGATGCGGGTGCCGCCGCCGTCGGTCAACACCATGCGGATCGCCTTGCTGCCCAACGTGCGCCCGATGATGGCCGGCCTGCCGGCACGCAGGGAAGGTTTGAAAAGCTGGTATTCGTCCGGGTTGACCGAGCCCTGGACCACGGTCTCGCCGAGGCCCCAGGCCCCGGTGATGAACACTGCGTCGCGGAAACCGGTCTCCGTATCAAGCGTGAACATCACGCCGCTGCAGCCGACATCGGATCGGACCATGCGCTGCACGCCCGCCGACAACGCGACCTCATCATGCGCGAAGCCCTGGTGCTCGCGATAGGCAATGGCACGATCGTTATAGAGGCTGGCAAACACCTTGCGCAGGGCTACCAGTACCTCTTCGATTCCGCGCACGTTCAGATAGGTCTCCTGCTGTCCGGCAAACGACGCCTCGGGAAGGTCCTCGGCGGTCGCCGAGGAGCGTACCGCCACGGGCACATCGTCTCCCATCCGCGCATAGTGTTCGCGCACGGCTTGCTCCAGTTCGGGCGGCAATGGTGCCTCCTCGATCCACCCCCGAACCTCCCTGCCTGCTGACTGCAGCGACTGAATGTCGTCGATATCGAGCCCTTGCAGGCGTTGCTTGATCCGCTCGTCGAGACCATCCTGTGCCAGGAGCGCCCGGAATGCGTCCGCCGTTGTGGCAAACCCGCCGGGCACCCGCACCCCCGCCTCGGCAAGGTTGCCGAGGAGTTCGCCCAGCGAGGCATTCTTGCCACCCACCTGTGCTACATCATTCATCGTGAGTGCGGCCAGATCGATTACCCAACTCATTACTTGTCTCCTTGAGGGGATGCTCTTTTGCGAAGTGTGGTTGCTGGGCCGTGTAGCCCATTTCTGTTGCCAACGCTCATGGCCAGCGGCCACCCCGAGAGATGCCAAGGCTTGCCACGACAGGCACGGGCAGGCACGGAAAAGGGATTCGAACCATTTCAGTTTCCGTGATTTCCGTGTCCTTCCGTTGCTGTGTTTTCAGGCCAATGGTCATCCTGATTTGCGTGAAAGAACCTGCGTAGGGTGCCGTGAGGCGCAGCCGAACCGATACCACGCCGGCCGGCCTCCGGGCCTCGAACGGTGCAATTCGCTGCGCTCATTGGCACCCTGCGCCTGCACTTTTCATGTTTCGGGATGGCAGGCATCGTCATGAAAGTTAGCACGGAAAC
>SLHN01000101.1 GCA_007136145.1 Thioalkalivibrio sp. | reverse complement strand
ATTCGCAGCCTTGCGGAAACGATCGCGGCCGAAGTCGATCTGGAAAGTATTTCCCGGCTCGGCGCGCAAGCTCCGGTTGCCGCATCGACCGTCTCCCCCTCGCCACTACCTGCGGCAGGCCCCCGCGTACGCATCGCGGTGGCCAGGGACGCGGCCTTCGGTTTCTACTACACCACTGACCTTGAGGCACTGGAACGGGCCGGAGCGGAACTCCTGTTTTTCGATACCCTGCATGATGAGCGGCTTCCAGAGGCGGATGCGCTGTTCATCGGCGGCGGGTTCCCCGAAAGCCAGATGCACGCGCTGGAGAGCAACGTTGCGATGCGCACCTCGATTCGCAAGGCCATCGAATCGGGCATGCCGGCATACGCCGAATGCGGCGGCCTGATGTATCTGGCCCGCGGGATCACCTGGCGCGGCCGCCGCTGCGCGATGGCCGGGGTCCTTCCCGGGGAGGTCTCGATGCACGATCGACCGCAGGGCAGAGGCCTGGTCCGGCTGCAGGAAACGGGAAACGGCCCATGGCCACTGACTGGGGCAACCGGTGAACCGGGATCGTTCGGTGCGCATGAATTCCATTATTCGGCGCTGGAACCCCTGGCGGAAACGACCGTTTACGCCTACCGCGTGCTTCGAGGCCACGGTATCGATGGAGAGAACGACGGCATCGTCTACCGGAATCTGCTGGCCAGTTACAGCCATCTTCGTGACACCTCACAGAACCCCTGGGCAAAACGCTTCGTCGACTTCGCCCGTTCGGTCGCGGTCGACGCACGCCAGCCGGTCGGGGCTGCCCGGATCTGACCTGGTTGGCAAGAATCCCTCGCGGACGGGGAAAATCGCATTGACTACGGCCGAACCGCCAGAATCCTGGTCTGCAAGTGCCAGCACCGAAAGGAGCGTGCGTGCGAGACGCTCCGCGAAGACGTCGTTGCAGCCGGAAAATCTGATCCATCCAAATCCGAGAACCAGGAGCAGAACATGATTACCATCACCCCCGCCGCCTCGAAGCAGATTCAGAGTTCGGCAGCAGAAAGTGGCATGGAGAAACCCGCACTGCGCATCGCCGCCAAGCGCATGCCGGGAGGCAGCATCGATTACGGCATGGGCTTCGACGACCATGAACGCGACAATGACCTGGTGTTCAAGACCGGCGGCATCGAGGTCGTGATCGAGCCCGTGAGCGTCGACCTACTGAAGAACGCGGTACTCGACTACGTGGAGATGGAACCGGGCCAGTACCGCTTCATATTCATGAACCCCAACGATCCCGAATACACTCCACCCGACGGCTTGAACGCCCCGCCTGCAAAGTAGCCGCCGGACACATGCGCGCGCAGGCTGCCTCGCCCGAAAACCGGATACCGGATTACGGCGGGGTTTCGTTCATCGGCACCCCGTTTTCCGGTTGGACGGAAATCATCTCAAACGTCGGCCCACATCCGCATGAGGTTCGCGCGAACCCTGCCGGTGCGGCGCGTGACGTCGGCATCCGGATCAACGGCGCGCAGGGTGTCCTCGACTTGCTGGAGATCGTAGAGGAGGCGCCGGCGCTCGGGCTCGCGGACCATCGATTCCGCCCACGCGACCGCCACCATCCGTTCACCCCGGCTCACCGGCGCTACGCGATGCAGGCTTGACGAGGGATAGACCACGGCGTCCCCGGCATCGAGTTTGACCCGCTGTTCCCCATATTCAGTCTCGACCAAGAGTTCACCACCCTCGTAATCGGCGGTGGCATTGAGGAACACGGTCATCGAGACGTCCGAACGATAACGCCCGCCTTCCGGCCCCATGACCGGATCGTCGACATGCGGGCCATACTGCATCCCGGGTTGATACCGGGCAAAAAACGCGCCGGACAACCGCTTGGGCATCGCCGCCGCCTGGAACAGCCGATGCCGGTACAGAGGCAGGAGCACCAGGCGGTTCAGTTCCTGTATGCGCTGATCCGCCGGATCAGCCTCTTCGTTGTTCTTGACCCGGCGCGCGTCACCGCCTGCCGAGCCGCGACCATCGACGAAGCGCAGCTCGGCCAGCAGCCCGCGCACACGCTGGAGGGCGGGGCCATCGAGAACCCGCGCGATGGTGACCAGCATCAGGGCGCCTGGAAATCGGGTCGCAACGACGTCAGGTTCTCGTCCGTCACGGGCCAGGTTTCGGGAGACGATTCCAGGAAGTTCCGCGCAACGGCAAGCCAGTGTTCGCGCGCGGGCGCAATCGATGACTTCAACAGCGTCAGGGGTGCTCCCGCGACCCAGGCTTCGTAGGCATCCCGCAGTTGCGGAAAGATCGATGCCCGCATGCCGGAGAAGTTGGCGAAATAGAAGTGAATCGGTCCGGGAGATTCCTCGGCCAGAAGGGCCGGAAGCGTGGTCAGGCAATCAGCCAGATGGTCACGTACGGCCCTGGCTACCAGTTCATGACGACCTCCGGCTACCGCAAGGACGCAATCTTTCCATGCATCCCCGAGGGCGCGGCCCGCCAGTATTTCGCCCACCTCATGCCATACGGCCGACTCGACCTCACTATCGGTCATCGGCTCCAGGGTGGAGATGTCGGCGGGGTCGTACCGATACTCGTCCAGCGCGCGTGCCAAAGCATCGTCAGCCGGCGCGCCCCGCAT
>SLHN01000245.1 GCA_007136145.1 Thioalkalivibrio sp. | reverse complement strand
TTCCTTTTCCTTGTCGCGCTCCACACGAGCCTGCACTGCCGCGACCGATGCGTCGGTCGACCGGAAGATGTTTTCCTTGCCGATGATCTCGTCGAGGCCGGTGCGTTCCATCACTTCAAGCACTTGTGCCTTCAGACCGGCAAAGATCAGCGTCACGCCACGGGCCTTCAGGCGGTCGACCAGGGAATGAATGACCTCTTCGCCCGAGGCGTCGATCTCGTTGATTCCCTTGGTGACTACAATCAGGTATCTGGCGTTGGGGTGCCGTGCCGCGAGTTCCAGCACCGCGTCCTCGAAGTACGGCACGTTGGCGAAGTACAGCGAGCGGTCGAAACGCAGAAGGCCGATTTCCTCGCTTGCCTTCAGCCCGTAACGCTGCGCTTCACGCAGAGTACCATCGGAATAGCGAGCCAGTTCCGAGACGCGTGGGCGCATCGAGCGGTAGAGGAACAGCGCAATTGCCAGACCCACACCGATAAGGATGCCGATGTCGAGGTTGGGCGCGACCGCGAGCGTTGCTACGAAGGTCACGATAGCCGCGATACCGTCGTGGCGGCTCGCCAGCCAGGCATGGTGGATCGCCTTGAAATTGACCAGCCCGATGACAGCCATGATGATGATGGCCGCAAGAACGGCTTCCGGCAGGTGGTAGAAATACGGGGTGAGAAACAGCAGTACGAGAAGGATCAGTAGCGCGGTGAATACCGACGACAACCCGGTTCTGGCGCCATTGTTCAGATTGACCGCGGAGCGGGAAAACGAGCCGCTGACCGGGTAGCCTTGAGTAAAGCTGCCAGCGAGGTTGCCGAGACCCTGACCGATCAGCTCTTGATTGGGGTTCAACCGCTGTCCGGTGCGTCCGGCGATGGCGCGCGCAATGGCGATGGCCTCGGTGAAGCCGACCAGGGCAATAACGAAAGCAGCGGTAAAGAGGGCTGCGATGGTAGTGAGGCTGAGGTCCGGGGCAGCCAGAGTCGGCAAGCCCGCCGGTATGTTGCCGACAACCTTGCCGCCTGCATTGAGTTTCACCGTCGAGTCGGTCACGCCGTCGATTCGCCACGCCGGGCCTTCCGTTTCCTGTCCGGGTTCGAGGGCGTGCTGCGCAACGAAAAGCGGGGTCTGGTCGCCCTCGAGGGTAGTTGCGCGTAGACGGATTCCGCGCAATTCCTGTTGCAACGAGCGGATGGTCTGCTGGGTTGCGTCAGCTTCAATGCGCAGGAGCTCTGCTTCATAGCGGAGGGCCGCGGCTTCGCTGGGAGTCGCCTGCTCGACAGCCGCATCGCGCGCGCGCACCTGGTCGTCGAGTTCGGTCTTGCGGGCCTGGAGATCGGCCAGAGTGGAGACTTGTTCCGCAACCTCCGTGGGGACAATTTGCGCCAGATCCACTTCGGTCTTGCGTTCGAAGCCGAGCGCCCAGCTGAGGGCTGTTGCGATGACCACTGCTGCCAGGACGCCTGGTATCTTTGGGGCGATTCGCTTCAAGCCAACCATGATCGCGATCGAGCCAAGGCCGAACGCCAGTGTGCCCCAATGCAGATACGTCAGCTGGGTCAGAACGCCCCACAAGCCAACCAGGAAATGTCCGCTGGTATCGATGGGCACGCCCAGGATCTTGTTCAACTGCGATAGTCCGATGATCAGTGCCGCTGCATTGGTGAAGCCGACTATGACCGGATGGGAGATGAAGCTGACCAGGGCCCCCATCCGCAGCAGTCCCATCGATAACTGGATCACCCCGACAAGAAATGCGAGGACGATGGCCAGGGCGATGAACTCGCCGGAGCCGGGACTTGCCAGCGGTATCAGTGCCGTCGCCGTCAGTAGCGATACCACTGCCACTGGCCCGGTCGCTAGCTGGTTCGATGATCCCCAAAGTGCCGCGACGACGACGGGCAGTAGCGAAGCGTACAGTCCGTATACTGGCGGAAGGCCAGCCAGCGCGGCGTAGGCCATGGATTGAGGAACCAGCACGAGTGCTACCGCGAGCCCCGCGGAAAAATCAGCCTTGAGGATGTCCCGGTTCGGCCGTTGCCAGCGCAGAAAGGGAAAGAGTCGCAGCAGCAGAGGGTTCATTTACAGCCCTTCATGTCGGAAAGGGGATGGATCCGCAGGGAAACGAGATGCGAACTCCGGTTCAAGTCCGGGGGGGGGCCAGGGGGCAGGCACCGCCCTTCCTTGAAGCCCAGACCATGCGGGCGCGGATTATAAGGCCTTGAGCATGGATTGCGAAGGCAGACTTACTTTCATCGTGTGAGGCCACCCTGAGGAGGCCAGATGCAGTGTGCCGACGAGTGCGTTCACATGCATTGCGCCAGGCCCGAAGGGTGAGGGCGCAGCCCGAATCCATCCCTCCTTCGCGCGACCGTCAGGGCGCGGATTCTCGGCCGTGAGTTGTCAGGCGGGTACGGGTTCCGGGACAATGCGGGTTCTGGAGAAGTGGCAGAGTGGTTGAATGCACCGGTCTTGAAAACCGGCAGAGGTGCGAGCCTCTCGAGGGTTCGACCAGGCGGCGCCAGCCGCCGCAGGACGTCGCCGCAGGCGGCGCCCGAAGGGTGAGGGCGCAGCCCGAATCCATCCCTCCTTCGCGCGACCGTCAGGGCGCGGATTCTCGGCCGTGAGTTGTCAGG
>SLHN01000059.1 GCA_007136145.1 Thioalkalivibrio sp. | reverse complement strand
TTTTTCGCCGCACTGATCACGCTGCGCATGGGCAAATTCCAGGAGAGCCACGGCCGCAACCTGAAACTCATCGGCGGCATGATCATGGTCGCGCTCGCGCTGGTGCTCGTGCTCGACCCCACCCTGATGAACGACATTGGGGCCACCCTGATGCTGTTCGCCGGCGCCATCGGACTCGCTGTGTTGATCATGGGTGTGCACAAGCGCTTCGCCGCCCGCCCGGCCGAATGAGCGGCAGCTCCAACGCGTGCAAGCGCGTGCGGCGCTCGAGCTCCCTGGCGGCGGATGACGGTGTCGGGACTTTTCGGCCCCACTCCGCCAGAGCTTCTCCATCCAACCCTGGCCGGGCAATTCCGGGAAGGTTTCGAAGGCGACTTACGTCATAGCAAGGCAGCCTTTCCTTATATCGGACCCAGGACACCCACCCGGCCATTTCCCCACCCCGAAGAGCCAAACAACCAGCTCCGGCCGGCATCAACCATCGAAGGAGCTTCTTGATGCGATTCACCCAAGCCCCGTTGCAATTCGTAGCCCTTGCGGCATTGCTGCTTCTCATATCCGCCACCGCCCACGCCGATCGCCCGGCCTTCCTGGTCGATTCCACCTGGCTGGAGGATCAAATCGATGATCCGTCGCTGGTACTGCTGGAAGTGCGCTATTACCCCAACCGCTACTTCACCGTTGGTCATATTCCAGGCGCACGCCAGGTCCAGCGTTTCTCGGACCTGGGCGACAACCACGCGGTACCGGTGATGCGCTATCCGTCGATGGAAGCCTTCCAGGACACGCTGCGCGGCTGGGGCGTGAATGACGATTCGCTGGTCGTGATCTACGATGACTCCCGGACCGCCCTCGCCTCACGCATCTACTTCCTGCTTGACCTGTACGGCTTCGACATGGACCGTGTGAAGATCATGGACGGCGGCACCGGAGAGTGGGAGGCGTTCAACGACCTGTCGAACGAAGCCCCCGAGGTGACCCCGGGCAACGTCACGCTGAAGCCGGCGCAAGAGGGTCTGGTCATCGAGTGGACCGACATCTACCGCGACATCTATGCACTGCGGGACGAGAACATCGTGCTGCTGGATGCCCGCCCCGAGGCTCAGTACACGGGCGAAGTGATGAACGGGGCGGTGCGCGCCGGCCACATTCCAGGCGCCGTCAACGTTGAAGGGCTGCTCGGGACGGATGGTCAGAAATGGCGCTCGCTCGATTACCTGGCCGAAATGTACGCGGACATTCCCAAGGACAAGACCATCTACGCGTACTGTCACGATGGTTTCCGCAACACACTGGCCTACATTCAGTTGAAAGCCCTGGGTTACGAGGACGTGCGGCTATACAACGGTGGCTGGGCACACTGGGGCAACGAACTTTCCCTGCCCGTGGTGATGGGTTCCGAACCCTGGGATGCCGCACACGCTCTCTGACCCACCTGTTGGACAGAGGCCTACGGGCCTCGTCCACACTCCGCCACATTGGCGACCGGGATGAAAGCCTCCCGCATCCCATCCGCATGATTCTTCGCTATCCTCGAAGGGTTGGCAGGTTCTTTGGGAGAACACCTTGAAAGCGCGACTACTGGTAGCCATCGTGGCCGATGACATGGAAGACGCGGCTCGGGAAATCGCTCGGCAGGAGGGTGCTCGAGGCATGACGCTTGTGTCCGCACGCGGAATGAACTTTCCTGAACACATCACGTTCTTCGGGCTTACCTACCTGGGGGCCGAGACGATGCTGCTTGCGCTTCTTGATGAAGGGACCGCGGTCCGTATCGCCGAACGCCTCAACGTAGAGCTCCATTTGCTGGAGCCGTTCAAGGGCCTGGCATTCTGCATACCAGTGGATGGTACCGGCGGTATCGACATCAAGGCGTTGCAACGGCATATCGAAGCACACCCTTCGACCGAGCATCTCGGAAACGCTTCCGTTTGATCGCCGTCCGCGGATACACCAGAAAGAATCCCCGCTTCAGCTCAGGCAACTGGAATCTGGCCCATGAATGCGACCCCGAACTCCAGCCAGAACGACAACCAGGATCCGAAACCGTGGCATGCGTGGGAAGCCGAGGATGTTCTTGCTCATTGGCAATCCAATCGCGATGGCCTAAGTGATGATGTAGCCAAGCAACGGATCGAACGCTACGGGCTCAACCAGCTGAGGCCGCCGCAGAAGGCGGGCGTCTTGATCCGCTTCCTGCGCCATTTCCATAACATCCTGATCTATATCCTGATCGTTGCGGCGTTGGGTACTGCCCTGTTGGGGCATTGGGTCGATACCGGGGTAATCCTCGCCGTCGTGTTGATCAACACCCTCATCGGCTTCGTCCAGGAAGGAAAGGCGGAAAGGGCACTGGATGCCATTCGGCAGATGCTCTCCCCCCACGCGATGGTTGTGCGCGCCGGTCACCGCGTTGAAGTGGAGGCGAAATCGCTGGTACCCGGAGACGTGGTGTTTCTGCAGGCAGGCGACAAGGTGCCCGCGGACCTGCGTCTGCTTGACACGAAGAACCTTCGGGTGGATGAGGTGGTACTGACCGGAGAGTCCGTTCCGGCAGAAAAGGCCGTGCAACCGGTCAGCGAGGATGCATCCCTGGGTGACCGCTTTTCCATGGCCTACTCCGGCACCC
>SLHN01000129.1 GCA_007136145.1 Thioalkalivibrio sp. | reverse complement strand
TTGACCAGCCGGATCACCGGGGCTTCGCTCGCGAGGTCACGCAGATGCTCGACGAACTCGCCATCCAGAGCCTCGCCCGGAAGACCCGAATCGACCTCGTCGGCCTCCTCCTCGGCGCCTTCAGCGTAAAGGCGTTCCAGGGCCGCGTCGATGTCGCTGTCCAGGCCCAGTACCGGCTCGACGCGAAGCCCCGTCGCCAGCCTCAGAGCCTTCATCACGTATTCGTTCTGCGGCTCGCTGGTGATGACCTTGAGCCGGTCGCCCTCGACTTCCCAGGGCACCAGACGATGATTGCGCAGGAATTCGACCGACAGACCTTCCAGCGCCATCAGGCCGGAAGGGTACTGCTCGGCATCGACCAGGGCGTACCCGCACTGAGCCGACAGGGCCTGCGCCACATCCTGTTCCGAAACGAGCCCCAGGCGAACCAGGACGCGCCCCAAAAGCCCACCCATCTCCTTCTGGGCCGCGAGCGCGCGCTCGAGGTCGCGCCCCGAGAGCTTGTTCGCGCGAACCAGGTATTCGCCAAGGCGCAGTGGCGCGTCACTCGCACCCGGTGTAACCGCCGCCGGTTCAGCAGACATATGAAATTCCCATGGCTGTTGGCGAACTGTCCGGCGAAGTGCAATTGAATCCCGCGGGGTTCTGCGAGGGGCAGCAGAGCCGAATCGACACCATGCCAACCGCTTCCCCCGACGCCGTCGGGCCACGGCCGGTGCAATTTGCTGCGCTCATTGGCACCCTACTCCCTTCGTTGTCAGGGGCGGCGCGCATCGCCATCAGGGGCAAAATGAAAAAGGCGGGCTTGAAACAAGGCATCGTGAAAACCGCTATTGATTCGTGACAGGACCGAACTCACCGGCAGCATACGCAGCGTGGGTGGAATTTTGCCAGCGGGCGCATCTCGCAACGCGGCTGGATCGCCAATTCTAGCGCCAACGCGCACCACTCGAAAGGACGTGCACCCCTGACGCACCCGCTGGAACCTGTTCGCACCATCGACCCGGCACCCGCCTCGGTACCGCGACATGGACAAACGTTCATCACAATGACTCCGGAACCACGCGGGAAGGCGGACTCACCAAACCATCGGTCTGCCGATAGAAGTCCAGCCAGAGGATGAACTCGCGGGCCGGATACGGAAACACGTACCGTGACCCCACCGGGGCACAGTTCGCGAAATCCGCCCGGACGAGGCAGCGGATGATCTGTTCTCCTGGTTCCACGGTCGAAAGAAACTCGATGCTGCGCTCCCTTCGGCTCGCCACCACCGACGGGCGAGACAATTGCCGTACCTCCTCCAACGCGCTCAATCGCTCCGACAGGAATTTTTGCGCCACTGCTCCTTCCAGTGACGCCCCGTCGGGAAGCACCACTCGGTCGAACCCGAGCTCCACGAAATCCGGCAGAGCAAGCTCGTCGGAAATCGCAACCAGATGCCGGTGCTGGCCACTTTGCAACATCCGATGCAGGGCATTCATCGACGTGAAATAGTAAGGCAGGCTGCCGATCACGAGCACACTGTCGGCTCCGGGCGCGTAGGCGGCATCGTAACGCCCGGCGAATTCCTGACCCGAGGCTTGCACCCGGGCCGACGCATCCAGCGATCGCTCCACCGAACCCGTCGCAAGGACGCCCGCCGCCACCAACACCATCCCTGTAAGCCAGGGCCGCCCCAGTGCCGCCTGCAGGCTGAACGCGAAAAACGCACCTACGATTGCAGCAACACCGAATAGCTTGTTCGCATGTTCGAAGCCCGACCCTGGAAACAGCATAAGAGGTGCAAGGCTCGCAAGCCCAATGAACAACAGCACGACCGCAACACGAAAGTTCGCCACCAGCAGAGTCGCCAGCGGGATCAGCAAGACCCACGCCATGTACCCGAACAGAGCGGAGGGAGCCAGCATCAGTTGCTCCCATCCGTGAGCCAGAAGATCCTCCGGATTCAGGCTGACGGTCGGATAACCGCCCAGGCCACCCAGCATCACCGCGCGCCACGCAAAATAGATGCCCAGTGCAACGGCAAACGGCAGGATCAGGATGAAACGACGGATCAGAGGCTCGCGCCAGACGATGAGCGGGATCACCGCGGGAATGAACGCATAGGCTTCCTTGCTCAGCACTGCGAGAAAATACGCGACAACCCCCAACATCAACCAGCGATTGCGATGCTCCTCGCCATACATCTGCAACGCACGGATCACAACCAGCGCCAGCAGGAACCCCATCAGATAGTGCCGACGGGTGATCCACCCAACCCCGAACACCATCGGTAGTGCCACCGCAACCAGCAGCGCGCCAACCACAGCGGCTCCAAAGCCGACATAATTGTCGAAGAATGACGAAAAACAGGGCACTGGCCGCCGCTGCGAGCGCAAGATTGACGAATCGGTACCCGTCCGGCGCCAGACCGATCAGACCTCCGTCAACCTTGAACAGTAGCGGCCATACAGGCGTGAAAAACAGGGGATTGCAGAAATTCGAGGTAGCCTGGTCGAAAAGCAACTCGATAACCCCGAATCGTGCACACAGCAGGACCGCCGAATCGTCCACGGAGAACCAGCTTCGCCACGCGGGACCAACAAGGGCGGCGACGAGCAACGCGGCCATGAGTGCAACAAGCGCGACCTG
>SLHN01000316.1 GCA_007136145.1 Thioalkalivibrio sp. | reverse complement strand
AGTTGGACGCGATCGACGTCGCAGCCCCCGCCTTCAGCGGCGTCCGCGTGGGGCGGGTGCTTTCGGTGCGCGCGCATCCGAATGCCGACCGCCTTCGGGTCTGTGAGGTGGATGTTGGTGCCGGCGATACACTGAGTATCGTCTGTGGCGCCCCGAACGTGACCGAGGGGATGCTGGCGCCGGTGGCCTGTGTCGGTGCGGTGTTGCCTGGCGATTTCAGGATAAAGCGCTCGAAGCTGCGCGGCGTGGAGTCTCAGGGCATGCTTTGTTCGGCCGTGGAGGTTGGACTCGCGGAATCCTCCGACGGCCTGATGGCGCTACCGGGTGACGCGCCGGTCGGGGCCGATTTCCGGGCATGGATGGGTCTTGATGACCAGATCCTGGAAGTCGATCTAACGCCGAATCGCGCTGACTGCCTGGGTATGCTGGGTATCGCGCGTGAAGCCGGGGTGCTACTGGATCAGCCGGTGAATGGTCCTGCGATCGAACCGGTGCAGGCGGCATCGGAACAGGTAGTGGCGGTAAGTGTGGCCTCGCCCGAGGCCTGTCCTCTCTACGCCGCGCGCGTTATCGATGCGCTGAATCCCAATGCCGTGACTCCGCTCTGGATTCTCGAACGTCTGCGGCGTAACGGGGTAAGGCCGCTGCATCCAGTGGTGGACGTCACCAACTACGTGATGCTGGAGCTCGGGCAACCGCTGCATGCCTTTTCCGCGGAGGCCGTGGGTTCGGCCATCGAGGTGCGTTTCGGGACTGCCGGCGAGCGGTTGCTGTTGTTGAATGGAAACGAAATCGAGGTCGGACCCGCCGATCTCCTGATCGCGGGTGCTGACGGACCGCTGGCATTGGCTGGGATCATGGGTGGAGAGAGCAGCGCGGTCTCCGCAACCAGCACGAGGATCGTGCTCGAGAGTGCGCACTTCAGTCCACGGACATTGGCCGGACGGGCGCGCGCCCATGGGTTGCACACCGACGCCTCGCACCGCTTCGAGCGAGGTGTGGATCCGACCCTCCCGCTTTATGCCATGGAGCGGGCTACCGCGCTGATTCTGGAAATCGCCGGCGGTGAAGCGGGTCCGGTGGTGCACCATGGCCAGGTCCCGTCCGCGCACTCCGAAGACCGCATTCCGCTGCGCCGCGAACGCATCACACGGGTCCTCGGCATGGCCTTCGCGCCTGCCGAGGTCGAGCGAATTCTGACCGGTCTCGGCTGCCGCGTTGCGGCCACGAGTGCTGGCTGGGAGGTGTTGCCGCTGCGCGCCCGCTTCGACCTGACCCGCGAGGAAGACTTGATCGAGGAGCTGGCACGCATCCACGGTTATGAACGCTTGCCGCAAACACTGCCGCCGACCGCGGTGCCGGTAACATCCGTAACTGATGCGACGCTGGGCCGGCGTAAACGGCAACTTGCGGATCTGGGTTTCCACGAGGTCATCACGTTCAGCTTCATCGCACCGGACTGGGCTCGAGCCTTTTACCCGGAGATCCAGGGCCTCACCCTCGCCAATCCGATTTCGTCCGAGCTTGCGGTAATGCGACCGGGTCTGTGGCCCGGTCTGGTGCGAACCGCGGCTTACAACCTGGCCCGGCAGAGGACGGATCTCCGGCTGTTCGAGCATGGCCTGCGGTTCGTGCCGGACGTCGCCGGCCTGAGGCAGGAATCGAGGCTTGGCGGCCTCATTTGCGGGCGCGCCGAGCCGGAACACTGGCAGGGCTCGCGCCGCCTGGTGGGTTTTTACGATGCCAAAGGGGTGGTCGAAACACTCTGCGACGGTGCTCGCGAAACCGTCCGTTTCGAGCCGGAATCAAATCCTGCATTGCACGATGGTCAGTGCGCACGGGTGGTGCTAGGCGATCAGGCGATTGGTTGGATTGGCGCACTGCATCCGTCGCTCGGCGAACGTTTCGATCTGCCCGCGATGTTCATGTTCGAATTGGACGCCGATGCGATCGACTCCGGCGTGGTTCCCCGATTCCGGGGTTTGTCGGCGTTTCCCGCGATCAGGCGGGACCTGGCGCTGGTGGTGAATGAGGATGTCCCCGCGGGCGAGCTGCTGGGCGCGATTGGCCGCCTGAACCTGCCTCTGCTTCAGGAAACCCGGTTGTTCGACGTCTATCGGGGCAAGGGTTTGGGAGAGAATGAGAAAAGTGTTGCTTTGGGCTTGATTTTAAGGGCTTTTGATCGCACTCTTGACGAACAGGATGTCAATTCCGTGACGAAGGCGGTCGTGGAGAGACTTGAAACCCTCTTTGGCGCGAAACCGAGATACTGAGCATGGCAGCTGTTACCAAGGCGGAACTGGCAACTTCGTTGCATGAGGAACTGGGGCTGAACAAGCGCGAGGCGAAGGAGCTCGTGGAGTTGTTTTTCGAAGAAATGCGGGTGGCGCTCGAACGCGGAGACAGTGTCAAGCTTTCCGGATTCGGTAACTTCGTCCTTCGTGACAAGAGCGAGCGACCCGGGCGCAACCCGAAGACCGGTGAGGAAATCCCGGTTTCGGCGCGCCGCGTGGTCACTTTCCGGCCGGGGCAAAAACTGCGGGAAAGGGTGGAGGCGTATGCTGGAGGCGAGTGAACGTCAGGAACTGCCGGCGATACCCGGCAAGCGCTATTTCACCATCGGTGAGGTAGCCGAACTGTGCCAGGTAAAGCCACACGTGCTGCGTTACTGGGAGCAGGAATTTCCGATGCTTTCCCCAGTCAAGCGGCGCGGTAACCGGCGCTACTACCAGCGCCACGATGTACTGCTGATCCGCCAGATCCGAGCACTGCTGTATGAGCAGGGATATACCATTCACGGAGCCCGGCAGAAGCTGAGCGGTGAGGAGGCGAAGGGCGATATGTCCCAGACCCATCAGCTCGTGCAGGATACGATCGCCGAACTCGAGGGTATTCTGCGCATCCTGCGGCAGTAGTGCGGAGCTGGGAAGCGCCCGACAGGTACCTCGACTCAACTCGCCCCGGGACGATTTGTACAGAGAGCGGGACTTGGTCCTTCCCCGAACAGTCACGATCCGTTAGAATCCCCGTCTTCGGGGCGTAGCGCAGCCTGGTAGCGCACCTGCATGGGGTGCAGGTGGTCGGAGGTTCAAATCCTCTCGCCCCGACCAATCAAAGCAAAGACTTGCGAAAGCCGCCGAAAGGCGGTTTTTTCGTTGGGGTCACTGGAGGGTCAAGGCCACGGTCGGTCGTGACTACAAGGCGTCCACGGGCTGTTCATTGTCTGGCTGGTGAATCAATACGGGGAACTGAAACCCCTGCGCCCTCCGGTCATGCTCGGGGTGGATGTCGACTTCCTTTTGTTGCTGATGGGCGAGGGTGGTTTCGCGCCTCTGTGAGGCGTGTTCACGTTCGCAAGTTCGTTGATCCTTAATCTCGGGATCCCGTCTGTTATTCCGCGCGTGCACACCTCGATTGAACAGGGCACCGGCATCGTGCGCGCAGCAATCGATCGCCTGCGTTCCCGGGCCGTACCGCGGCGGTGAGTCGCGGTTTTGGCCCGGTATTCCGAGACCCGGGGAAATGATTTCATGGGAAATATTTTTCAATAAAAACAAACATGTTTTATTCCCATTCGGGAGAAAATATTTCTGTTGACAGGGCGGTCCTTCTCTCTGCACGATCGTTCGTCGCCCGGGCCCGTCAGGCCGCGGCCGGCACAACAACAACGATTCCCGAGATGGAGGTTTCCATGTTGAAAAAAGCCTTGCTGGCGCTGCCCGTGGCATTGGCACTGGGGGTTGCGGCCAACGCGCAGAAAGCTCCGGAGGATGTCCTTCAGAGATTGATCGACTCGATCGATTCCACTTATCTCACCCAGAGCGAGATGAACCTGATGATGATGCCCGACAGCCCTGCGCTCTGGCTCATCGACGATGGTCAGGAGTTGTTCCACGAGGCTCGCGGTCCGAATAATGTCTCGCTTGAGACCTGCGACTTCGGGAAGGGTCCCGGTGTGTTGGAAGGCGTGTTCGTCGAATTCCCCCGCTACTTCGAGGACGCCGGTCGGGTAATGGACTTCGAGAGCCGTCTCGTGCATTGCATGAAGACGATCCAGGGTTTCACCGACGACGATCCCGCGATCAAAACGAAGCATGGCAATGCCGCGGACATCACGAAATTGCAGACCTACGTGGCCAGCCTGTCCAATGGCCACGCATGGAACCCGCCGCTGGATCACCCGATGGAAAAGGCAATAAGGGATGCCGGAGAGATAATCTTCTACCGGCGTGCGGGCACGATGGATTTCTCCTGCTCCACGTGTCATGCCGCTACTGGCAAGCGTATCCGCGCTTCCGTGCTGCCCGACTCGAATGTTCCCGAGGAGTGGACCAAGGCGGTTTCCTGGCCGGCTTTCCGCGTGGGTCATGACAACGTGCGTAGCGCTCAGCACCGCGTCAGTGAGTGCTACTGGCAGATGCGGCATGCGGAACCGGTCTGGGGTGACATCGGGATGATCGCGATCATTTCGTACTGGAATGACAGGGCGCGCGGTCAGCCGGCCATTCTTCCCGACATGAAACGCTGATCACCGACGCCCACAGGAGATTCGAGATATGTTCAAGAAGACCTCTTTAGCGGCCGGTGTTGCCGCTTTCGCCGCCATCCTGTTTGCGGGTGGTTACGCCATCGCCGATGCCCAGAAGGTGGATTTCACCGCGATGAGCGCGGAGGAACTGGCCGAATACATCATCCTGGAATCCGGCGGATTCCACCTGGATGCCGCCGTCCAGGAAGGTGGCACGATGCGCGCTCGCATGGAACAGGACGACTTGCAGAAGGCCTGTTCGGTCGTCGGTGGAGGCAAGCCGGACGCTGCGACGCTTGAAGCGGTGCGTGCCGCGGCAGCGGCCAGCATCACCTACCCGGAAGGCGGTATCAAACTTGGTGACTGGCAGAAGGGCAGGGAACTGTCCTGGTCCGGCTTCGGCTATCGTGTCGGTCATCGCAATGATGACCACTCTGCGAGTCGCCAGCCGGGCGGCAACTGTGCAAATTGTCACCAGAAGGTAAGCGACCGCGATGGCGGAACCCTCGGTCCGGACCTGACGGGTTACGGCAAGATGCGTGGCACCAGCGACGCAATGCTGAAGTATGTCTACGACGTGATCTATAACGCTCACGCCTATTTTCCGTGCACGCAGATGCCGCGGATGGGTGCAAAGGGTGTACTGACACAGGAGCAGATTGCAGACATCATGGCTTGGCTGCTGGACCCGGAGTCCCCGGTCAACAAGTAACAAGAGCCTGATCTTCGAGGTTCAGTTGTCCTTGACGAGTATGTTGAAACCGCCGGTGGCAACATCGGCGGTTTTCTTGTTGGTGACGCTGCCAGCGATGGCGTCCCGGAGTGCTGGATCTTCGGCTCGCACTGAAAGTCAGCAGCAAGATGCGCGGACGTTGCGCGATGTGCGTGCGGCGGGAAGGAGCATCGACCACCCGCACGTGATCGTCCTGCCGCGTTACCGGGGAAACGTGGAAGACTCAGGGGCGGCTATGGGTCATCATCCCGGATCATGCGAAATACCACTCGGCGGTATCGGGCCCGCTGGTCCGTAACGCGATCGCTTCAGAGGGCTGAACGAACGCCCGATACGTCGTTCTCCCTAGGGATTGACCCCGACTGTTTCCTGTTTTGATCAGTGGTTTACTGGATACAGGTTCATCGTTGGCAATGTTGGCCTGGTGGACTTTGAAGTGCGGTGGGCTTTACCGCCCCCCACCATCCACAAGAATCCAAGGAGACCGTCATGAAAACACTGATCGCCCCACTCATTGGTCTTGCCGCAGGGTTGCTGACCGCATCCTCGCTATCGGCGATGCAATCCCCGGTTCCGTCGTTCCAGCCGGTTTTTTCTCCGGATCGAGCCGATCTGGTCCAGGTCGCGATGGGGTCGAACCCATCGACGAGACGCATGCAGTCGTCCTCGATTTCGGTTTCATCTGGATCGAAATCATCCTCGTCAGAAAGCCGGTCCGGATCGGGGTTGTGCCGTCCGCCGAACCGGATTCCGGGGCAGTGGGCCAACTGTTCCAAGTATTCAACAGACCATGACTGAGCCGACCGGGTACCCCGGCGGGCGCTGGTGCCCCGGGGGCGCCATGGACGGCACTCCGGGGCTGGTGTTGGCGCGGGTTGCGGTGAGGCTGGTCACCACCACGGCGAGCATTCCGGGAAGATCTTGGCCCTGCTATCCACCCAAAGGCCTTTGCCGACCGGTGCCGAAACCCGTGACCTCGTTTGGGAGAGATTGCGGCAGTTGCGAACTTCGGGTTCTGACCGTGTGACTCGCAGGAGTACCGAGGACATCTGGTTCGACCTGTGGCCGGGGATCCGGGTCAAACCCCTGCATGCCGACCGCCGTGCGCGGTACCGATCATTCCTGATGCAGCTGGAACCCGGGAGTCTCATTTTCGGAGCCACGAAGCCTCATCGGTGGTCTGAAGGGGGAAATCGATCGAGGCGAGCGACCGCGTCATGGGCATGAAGGCTCTCGCGATGGCACACGCGGATGCTGTATCCGACCGGTTGGTACGTCGGCCGCAAGGCATTGTCGATAACCCGTGCGGCGTCCTCGCAGAACATCAAGTTGCGGCCATTCGCCAGGGCGAAGGCCTTCTCGTCGGCACGTTTGACCGCAGTCTGCAAGGCGGTTCCCAGCGCATGTTCGACCGAATCGATCAAACGTTCCAGCGGCAGCTCCTTCCCGTCCGGTTCCAGGTTGATTCTTACCCGTGCCTCGCTTCTCTGGCTGTGCGGCGTGGCGACAATGGCTTCAGCTCCGCCGAGCCAATCGCGCATCGTCGCCGCATCTGGTGCCTGGTTCGCGAAGTCCTGATCGAACTGCTCCTGTATCGCCTGCCTGGCGAGTGCAGCGGAGCAGGGGCAAGTCGATGAATAGCCGATTTCGACTTCCAGACTGAAATGCCATCCGCGCGGGTCGTATCTGGCCTCGATGCGGAACGGGTAGGCCTTCCAGCCGGCCAAGGCGCTGACTAACGCCGGGCGTTCCAGCGGTACTTCTCCCACCAAGGTGAGGAAAGCGGCTCCTGACAATTCATGGTGCGTCCGCAGGAACGTATTCAATACAGCCCGCATGCGCGGGATCTCCAATTCCTGATGCTCCAGGTCTCGTAACGCAAGATACAGCCGCGACATGTGGATGCCCCGTGTCGTCGAGTCGTCCAGGCTGACACCCACGTCGGCCCGCGCCACGAACGACTGACCAGCCAGTCGCACCGGGAGACAGATCGCCTCCATGCCGACCCAGTCGAGGGTTGTGGCATGCATTGTGGCGGAAGCCGCAACATCGGGGAGATGGCACAAGGCAGGGGGTTGAGCGCCGGGAGAGGTATTGGGGGGTGGTAAGGTCGACATCGCATGAATCCTTCTGGACGGCGGACCAGGGCAGCAACGAGAAGCCAACCCCTCCGCGTTAACTTGAAAGTTCAGCCCGTGGGGTGCAGTGAAGCGCAGCTGAACCGCACCGGGGGTAAACCCCGGCCTTCCGGGTCTCGTACGGCAAAACTCACTCGGCTCACTGGTACCCTGCGCCCCTCATCGTACGGGATGGCTGCTGGCGCCATGGCGGTGAATACGCGCCGAGTAACAAAAGGTATAACATAACATTATGGGAGGAATCCTGAACTCCCGCAACCCGCGACGAACTCCTGACCATACCGCGACATCCTTCCTGGCCATCTGCTGTGGAAGAGAGAAGGCTGAGGGTATACTTGGCTGGGCGCCGAGAGCCATCTCCGCAGGTCTCGGCAGCGCGTACCCCAACGCAAGCGCCAACCCGCACATTCCTTTGCGCAGACGATCGGTATGCAGACCTTCGACGAGGATCCACGATGCGAACGATCCCCATGCTTTTTCTCGCTTCTCTCTCTGTAGCCTGCACGGGGCCGGGTCCGGATGAGGAACTACCGATCACCCGCCTGGCCAAGGGTCAGCTGAGCCTGCAGACCGAACAGCAGTTCGAGGTCATCACCGGGCAGTCACAGTTCCGGCACTTCTGGGGCCGATTCGATCAAGGCCCCGCTCCGAGTCTGGATTTTACCCGGGAGAGTGCGATCGCCGTGTTCATGGGAGAGCGCCCCACCGGTGGCCATTCGATTCACGTGGATTCGGTGATGCATCAAGACGACGAATTGCTCGTGGAGGTGGTTCTTCAGGCACCGGGGCCCGAGTGCATGACGACCCAGGCGTTTACCCAGCCCTACGAGGTTGTTTCGGTGCCGGTTGGCCCGTTGCGCGCAAGCTTCCGCACCCGGCAAGTAGTGATTTCCTGCGAGTAGGCTGACCCGGTTACTCGTGTGGGTTTCTGATCTGGAAGTGGCTATCACGGCCGGGGCATGCCGCTCCCGTTGTACCGGAAGGCAGGAATGCCGGGTGTTGCTGTGACGTCACTATCAAAGTTTGTACACCGGAGATTTCCCATGCACCTCTCTGTATTCCTCGGGTCTTCCAGGTTAGTGAACCGAATCTGGCTAGATGGTGCAGCCATGGTCCGGGGATCCGGGCCTGATGCGACTCCCGCCAATGTCTCGGTAGTGCCCCGCAAGCTGTCCGGGCTCTCCTTTTTGCTTCTCGCCGCGTTGTTACTGGCCGCGCCGGGTGAGGCACGAGAGCGGCTGGAGTACCCCGAGTGGTTCGCACAGACCTTTTATGATTTGCCGGGTGATCTCGAAGATGCCGTCGCGCGTGGAAAGCGAGGCATCGCGTTGTTCTTCAGCGCGGAGACCTGCCTGCACTGTGTGGCGATGGCGCGCAGCACTTTCCAGGATCCGGAGATCGTGCGGCGGCTGTCCGGGCAGTTCGACGTGATCGCCGTTGATGTCTTCAGCGACGTGGAAATGATCAACCTCGATGGCCAGATGCTGCGCGCGCGCGAATTGTCCGAACACGAGCGGGCGACGTTCACGCCAACGCTGCTTTTCATCGATGGTTCGGCCGAGCGGATGCTGCGCTTCATCGGTTTCGCCGATTCCGAGCGCATGCATATCATTCTGGATTATCTTGACTCCGACGCCTGGCGTGAAGAATCGTTGCGCGACTTCGCCCGGCGGTTGCAGGCGGAGGGAGGGATAACGGCGCCTGTCGCCGCTTCAGCGCACAACGGTAAAGATACGACCGAGCCTCTTGCCGGATTCCAGCAACCGCCGGCCGACCTCGCCGCCCAGCGAACCGCCAACCCGCGTCCCTCTCTGGTTCTGTTCGAGCGGCCCGGTTGTGAGGAATGCGATCGGTTGCGCGCGCAGATCCTTTCGCACCCGGAGGTGCAGTCGGTGCTTGCGGGGTTTCATGCGCTGCGCCTGAACGTCGACCAACCGGCGGTGGCCGTTCTGCCGGATGGTCGACATGGCACCGCGGCAGCACTGGCCGGGGATCTGGCCCTTGCCCACCAGCCTGGCCTGGTGTTCTTCTCGCAGGGTGGCGAAGAGGCCTTCCGGATGGACAGCACCTGGCTGATCGATCACTCCGGGCAGCTACCCGACGCCACGCGGCAGGATCTTCTCGAAAGCTTCCTCGCACGCCTCGAATACGTTGCCAGTGGCGCCTACCGCGAATGGCCGCAGTATCAGCGCTGGCGCGCGCAGTACATGCGAGGCGAAGCGGAATAGACAGGACACTAGTACAACGCAGCCTCCATTTCGAGGAAGACCGCATTGGCATTGCGGCGGTGGGTTTCCGCGAATGCCGGGACGTCTTCGTATTGCGACCAGTCACCGCTTGCATAGGCCTCCTCGAATGACATGAAGTCCTGCACTGCCTGCTGCATGTGCTCGCGCAGATGCAGCAGATAGTCGCGGGTGAAAGACACGGCGCGAGCGGCGTATGGCGTGGCTTCGCCATGTCCCGGGATGAGAAAGGACGGATTCATGTTCTGAACCTGTTCGAGACGGCTAACCCAGTTTGCGGTATTCACATCGTCATCACCGAGGAATGGCAGGCGCCCGTCGAAAACGATATCGCCGGCAAACACAACCCTTGTTTCCTCGACCACCATGATCACGTCATCGGGTGAGTGCGCGGGACCCGCATGCAACAGCCGGAACGTCTTGTCGCCCAACTGGATTCTGTACTCATCGTCGAAGTACTCGTGCGGGTACACCACGCGAGTCGTTTCGTCGACCCAGGGAAACAGCACATCACGTCGTTGCTCAAGGCGCATGCGGGCCGTGCCACTGCCCAGGTATGCCTGTGCGCGGCTCTGTGCAATGACCCTGGCATCCGTGTGGTCCAGGAAGGCCTGAAGACCGTAGATGTGATCGGCATGGTAGTGCCCGGCGATCACATAGCGTATCGGTTCGTTCGTGACTTCGCGTATGCGACGGATGAGTTCAAACCCCAGGGCCGGAGTTCCCAGTGCGTCGTAGACGACCACTCCGTCGCCGGTGGTAACGAAGCCTGCATTGGAGGTATGGCCCTGATTGTCGGAACTGGGAATGCCGGAAAGCCCGACCATATACCAAGTATCGGCTCCATCCACCGCCT
>SLHN01000272.1 GCA_007136145.1 Thioalkalivibrio sp. | reverse complement strand
TGATATTGCCTTCCGGTGCGGAGACCACCACGGCCCCACCCTGCCCCCCTGTCTCGTTGCCAACACCACCATCCAGGAAAAAATCACCACCCAGCAGGACGCTGCCATCGGTTGATGTGATGGTCAGGTTGCCACCCTTTCCACCCTGGTTTCCGCTCCCGAAATCGAAGGAATCGAATCCACCCGAAGCGTTGAGGAAAGTGGCGGGAAGTATGATATCTCCGGCGGCCTCGATGGTGACTTCGCCCCCATCCCCATCGCGAACGTCCCCCTGGGTTGCCGAGGCATCCAGATACAACTCCGGAACATCCACCGAGCCATCGGCATCAGTTGCCCGGATGAGAATGGTTCCACCACTTCCGGCCACGCCCGCGTTTTCTCCGGCCGCGGGGGCATTCCCTCCGCTCACCGTTACGCCATTTACCTCGTCTTCGCCCCCAACGACACTCGCCCCGATCAGGGACACCGACCCACCATCTCCTCCGGTGTAGGCCCCACCAGACGCATTCAGGTCGACGGCCTGCAACGCGATCTCGCCACCAGCCAGCACGGAAATACTGCCGCCGTCACCCCCGCCGGTTCCTTCCTCGATGTCGGCAGCACCCCCGGAAACATCGATGACCGTATCGTCGAACACAACGCCACCAGCGGCGTCCAGGACGACCGTGCCGCCCGCTCCCCCAATTTCGGAATCGGACGCTCCCCGCGCCAGTAACTCCTCCCGAACGTAAATGGACCCGGAACTGGTTTCGATCTGGACCAGCCCCCCATCCTGGCCAGGTGACCCGCCGGATGCGTCGACTGAGGCTTCGACCCGCACATCGCTCTGTGCGGTCACGCGGATCTCCCCGGCGCTGGTGGATTTCAGGCCCGCGTAATCGTCAACCCAGCCAATTGTCAGTCCCTGGAAATCTGGATCGTCGCCGTCCCTCCGCACCTGCGTGAACCGGATGTTTGCCGAAGCTTCCGCCGCAATCGGGACCGGAAGGGGGACTTCCTCGTCGTCGATGAAATCACTCACATCACCGAAAACGCCAAGATCAAGGCTGCTCTCCGGCGCGCGCGCCAGAAGCGCGGTTCCTGCCTTCAATCGAGTGCCGTCGAAGCTGGTGATGGCTCCGCCAGCATTGAACAAGTGGATGGCACCCGTCGCGTCGATGTCGCCAAGTTCCATCACGCCTGCGGGACTTCCGCCGTACTCGTCGTCCCATCCGCTCAGTACGCTCAGGTAAACGTTCTGACCCTCAAGGCGAACCGCCGCGTCCATCTGCAGATTGCCGGGGTCCTCGTCCCGGTTGCCAGGGGTATGAGCAGGATCCCCAGGATGGTTAGCACTTAGATGGAGATCACCCCCAATGAGAATATCCGCGTCGATCTGGATGCTTCTGCCGGCTTCAAGTGTCAGATCGCCGGCAAGCAGACCTCCGTACCCGTCGTCACCACCGAATGCCTCGATCGGCTCGATCACGGTGATGTCGTTGTTTGCCTGCAGCGTGACGTTAACGCCGCCATCGAGCGACCCGGCAATCGCATCCGGAGAGATGGACACATCAGCGTCCGGTGAGTCTCCAAAAGTCTGGAACTGCTGAGAAACATTGTCGGGGTCGGTCTCGATGCGAATGTTCTTCGGGTCCAGCAGCAGGTAACCACCACTGCCGGGAGTGATCGTGTTCAGGCGCAGACCGTGCATCGCGCCGAGGGACGACACCTCGATCGCGCCGCCACGCAGCGAACCGCGTGTGTCGAGTTGTGCGTGCTGTCGGGTTTCCTCAGTGCTCCAGATAACGATCGCGCCACCGGTTCCCGCAGTCGCGGTCGCGCTGACACGGGAGGCGTTGTCAAGCGAGGTGATCCTGGCACTCTGCAGCGCCGGCGTTGGATCCCAGCGGCTGACGAAAGACTCGTGGTAGGCTCGCGATGGGTCGGGGGTTCTGCCGCCCTGGAATTCACCGCCAATTCGGACCAGACCACCCTGTTCCACACCGTCGGCGGATACCTCCGCCCCGGCCAGTGACACGGCCTCGGCGCTGATGTCGATCCGCCCACCCGATTGCCCATCCGCAACCGTCACGCTGCCGGGCTCCAGATTCACGCTGCCGCTGCCACGCAGAAAGATCCGCCCGCCCTCGGCAACGGCGCTGCTGGCGTTGATTTCTCCGGCCTGGCGCAGTGCCGCGCCGTGCATGCCGATACGGCCGCTCTCGGCAATGATGCTGCCGAGATTCAGTGCCTCGCCGCCCGAAGACACCGAGACCCGCAGCGCCGGATTGGACGCATCCGCCAGCTCGACCGTGTGTCCGGCCGCAAGCACCACCTCGCCATTGGGGCTGATGATCACCCCGTGGTTCTCGACCGTCGGCGCGATCAGCAGCACCGCCCCGCCATCGCCGGTCTGAATACGCCCGTCGTTGCGCACGCTGCCGGCCCCAGGTTCGCCCTCGAACCGCAGATTGCCGTTCAGAAAGGCTTCATTGCCGATATCGAGACTCGATGCGACCAGCCCGGCGACATCGACCACCGCACCGGCGCCGAACATCACGCCGTTGGGGTTGATCAGCCAAACCTGGCCGTTCGACTGCAACTGCCCGAGGATCTCGGAAGGGTTGCCCCCAGTAACCCGATTGAGTACCGCGCTCGCGCTG
>SLHN01000298.1 GCA_007136145.1 Thioalkalivibrio sp. | reverse complement strand
TTGGACCGCGACTGGTGGGAAGAAGCCCTGGACGCGGTGGCGCAGAAAGGCGAACGCCTGTTGGCGCTGGCCGCCCGGGATGCCAAGCCGCAACAGGTCGAGCTCAATTACAATCACGTGGAAGCCGGTGGCTTCTCTCTGCTGGCCATCGTCGGCATCATTGATCCGCCTCGGGAAGAAGCCATTCGCGCAGTGGCGCAATGCCACGAGGCAGGCATTCGGGTGAAGATGATCACGGGTGACCACCTGGTCACCGCCCAGGCAGTGGGCAAGTTGCTGGGCATCGGCAGGGAAGATTCCTGTACCGCGATCGCCGGCCACGAACTGGACTCCATGGACCCCGAGGCATTGCGCCGTACCGCAGCGGATACCGATATCTTTGCGCGCACCACCCCGGAGCACAAACTGCGCCTGGTCGAGGCGCTGCAATATGGCGGCGCAATCGTGGCCATGACCGGCGACGGCGTCAACGACGCGCCGGCCCTCAAACGTGCCGACGTTGGAGTCTCCATGGGCCTGAAAGGGACCGAGGCTGCCAAGGAGGCATCGAAGATGGTGCTCGCCGACGACAACTTTGCCTCGATCGCCCACGCGGTCGAGGAAGGCCGCGCCGTCTACGACAATATCCGCAAGGCCATCCTGCACATGTTGCCCACCAATGCCGGGCAGTCGCTCACGATCATGATGGCCATCCTGATGGGATTGGCTCTGCCACTCACGCCGGTACAGGTGCTTTGGGTCAACATGGTCACATCGGTCACTCTGGCGATGGCCCTGGCCTTCGAACCCGGCGAGCCCGGAGTGATGAAGCGACCGCCGCGCAACCCCAACGCGCCGCTGCTCTCGGGCTTTCTGCTGTGGCGCATCCCCTTCGTCGCGGTGCTTCTCTGGGCCGGCACCTTTGGGCATTTCGTCTGGATGGAGGAAGTCGTTGGCGGCACCGACGACCTGGCCCGCACGGTGGCGATCAATACCTTGGTCGCCGGACAAGCGTTCTACCTGCTCAATCTGCGTTTGATCTACCAGCCCGTGTTGAGCGGCTGGGCGATCTTCCAATCCCGGGCGATGTGGATCGCGATCGGTATCCTGATTCTGCTCCAACTCGCCTTCACTTATGCGCCGGTCATGAATACCCTGTTCGGAACCACGCCCATCGGTTTGCAGGACTGGGGACGCATCCTGCTGTTCGGCCTCGCGGTCTTCCTCATCGTCGAGGTGGAGAAAGCGGTGGTCCGGCGCCTTCCCTGGGTGAATACAGCTTGACGGGATTCGTTTCCTTCCCGATACGTCAGCCATGAGCCAATCCGTGTTCCGAAAAGGGGCGACGCCTACCGGTCGGGGAACTCCCTATTCCTCCGCGTGGGATTCGATGATCTGCGCGGGGTCTTGATTACCAACCGGCTCCCTCTCTGATAACAGAGAGACCGAAGCCACGACACTTCAGGAACAGCCGAACATTCAGGCGTTGTAACGCACCTCGCCGTGCCCGGAGAGATCGTAACCGCCCAGGGACTCCGCCCGGCCGCGGAAGCGCTCGGTCCTGGCGAACCGTAACAGGGTCTGAAGCTGCGGCTGGAAATAAGCGCGGCGGCGCATTCCCAGGTCGAAGCGTTCCTCACAGACAGGAACGAAATCCAGCCCGTGGCGCCGCGCCGCGGCCTCGACGCCAAGGCCGCAGTCCGCCCCGCCACGCAGCACCTCCAGAGCGAGGTCATCATGGGTCAGCGCACAATGCTCCAGCGCTTGGACGTCGTCCAGTGTCATGCCCGCCTGCTTCAGCAATGCCCGTAGAAGCACGTCGGCGCCGGCGTCCTGCTGCCGCCGAAGCACGCGAATACCTGGATTGGCAAGGGTCCGGACATCACGGATTTTCAAGGGATTGCCCGAGGCGACAATCAATCCCTGGGTACGCCTCGCCCACTCGACTGTCACCAGATCACGCAGACCACCCAGACCGCAATGGACCGGGTTGTTCCAACTGCCATCTTCATGAATCAGGTGAAACCCGATCACCTGGGCCTCGTTCGCAAGTAGCCGCCTGATCCCATCAACGCTGCCATTCAGAAGCAGTGCCAGATCCGTCCCTGATTCCCTTACCGCCCACTCCAGAAGTGGGTCATGACTCCCGGCCACGATCGCCGGGGCATCGCGGATTACCGCTGCCTCGCTCTCGAGATGGTTCATCAGCCAGAGGTCGATGGCCTGGCGCGGGAACAGCAGTTTCCCCGTCACACGCACACAGGGAATGACCCGTTCCCGCACGAGCTCGTACACCTTTCTCTCCCCCAAACGAAGATACTCAGCAACCTCGGCCGTGGTCATCAGCTCTTCACGCGGTTGCATATTCATGCTTCTGGCAGATTCCTTTTCATCTCTGGGAATAGGGGTCGGAAAATTTCGCTATTCTGCTCAAAGTATGCAGCCCAGAGATTCCATTGAACAGTCACGATCCATTTACCCTGGCGCTTTCGCTGATCCTCTCCGGGGATCCCGGCCTTTTCGGCATCATTCAGCTGTCGCTGCAGGTCAGCTTGAGCGCGGTCCTCGTCGCGAGCCTTATAGGTTTGCCGCTCGGCGCGGCGATCGCCCTTTTCCGGTTCCCGGGAAGGGGCCTCGTGATCACACTGCTGAACGCGCTGATGGGACTACCTCCCGTCGTGGCTGGGCTGCTCGTTTATCTGAGTCTCTCCAGGGCGGGGCCTCTGGGCCAGTTCGGGCTCCTGTTCACTCCCACTGCAATGGTCATCGCCCAGACCCTGCTGGTCCTGCCCATCATTGCAGCGCTGACCCGGCAGGCGATCGAGGATCTTTGGGAAGAATACCGGGAACAGTTGCAGTCCATGGGCTCGGGCAGGGTTCGGGCAATACCGACGCTGCTCTGGGATGCACGCATCACGCTGACCACCGCGGTACTGGCAGGCTTTGGACGGGCCAGTGCCGAGGTCGGGGCCGTGTTGATCGTCGGTGGCAACATTGAGGGAGTCACGCGGGTAATGACCACCGCGATCGCGCTCGAGACCAGCAAGGGCGACCTCCCCCTCGCGCTGGCCCTGGGACTGGTCCTGCTCGCCCTGGTCGCCGCTGTCAATGCCGTGGCCTACCTCTTGGGTCAGGCAAGCCGGAGGCACATGCAATGAGCGGGTTACCATTGGCAAGCGTGCCGGATCCGGTGCTTGAATTGCGCAATGTCAGCTTCATGCGTTCGGGAAAGGTGCTCCTCGACCATGGCAATCTAATGCTTACACAGCAGGGACGCACCATCATCATCGGACCCAACGGCGCGGGAAAGAGCCTGCTGATGCGACTGGCACATGGATTGCTAGAGCCTTCATCGGGAACCATCGTGTGCCGACACAACGGCTCCGGGACTCCTCGCCAGGCGATGGTGTTCCAACGCCCCGTGCTCCTGAGGCGTTCGAGCCTCGCCAACGTAACGCATGCTCTGGCCCTTAGGGGGGTCCCGCGCAGGATCCGCCGCAACCAGGCTGAGCAGGCCCTTGCCCGCTTCGGGTTGACTCACCTGGCCCAGCGCCCGGCCCGAATCCTGTCCGGAGGTGAGCAACAGCGCCTGGCGCTGGCACGCGCATGGGCACTCGAACCCGACATTCTGTTTCTGGACGAGCCCAGCTCGGCACTCGACCCGGCGGCCACCAAGGCAGTGGAGGATGCCGTCAATGTCTTTTTCCGGAAGGGCACCAAGATCGTGATGACCACCCACGACTTGGGTCAGGCACGGCGTCTCGCGGACGAAGTGGTGTTCATGTGCTGCGGCCGCATACTGGAACGCACCCCCGCCGCAACCTTCTTCGATACCCCCACGACTGTCGCGGCCGCCGCATTCCTCCGTGGCGAGTTGGTGCTTGCTCCCTGGGAATCTCCCACCCCACTCACAACGAATGGATAAACCCAATGCGTTGTTTCCGCCGATTACCGAGTATTGCCGCCTTGATATTGCTGGTTGCCGCTACCTCCGCCCAGGTAACCGCTGACACAACGTTCATCACTCTAGCCTCCACGACCTCTACCGATCAGTCTGGACTTTTCCGGCACCTCACTCCGAAGTTCACGGAGCGCACTGGCATCGAGGTCCGCGTCGTGGCCGTGGGCACCGGCCAGGCTTTCGCGATCGGCAGGCGTGGCGACGCGGATGCCCTGCTGGTGCACCATCGAGCGGGAGAGGACGAGTTCGTGGCCGCAGGCTACGGGACGGAACGCCGCGACGTGATGTACAACGATTTCGTGCTCGTGGGTCCTCGTTCCGACCCTGCCGGCGTGACCGGGACGCAGTCGATCCAGGACGCCCTCGCGAGGATCGCGGAGTCGGAGTCGGCCTTCGCTTCCCGCGGCGACGACAGCGGCACTCACCGCAAGGAACTGCAGCTATGGGCCATGGCCGATATCGCTCCCGCAGGCCGGTGGTACCGCCAACTCGGGAGCGGCATGGGTCCTACCCTGAATACCGCGGCGGCCATGGACGCCTATGTTCTCACCGATCGTGGTACCTGGCTCAGTTTTGGTAACCGGCAGAACCTGATCATCGTGTTCGAGGGCGACGAATCGCTGTTCAACCCCTACGGCAGCATCCCGCTCAACCCCGAGCGCTTCGAGTGGGTCAAGGCCGACCTCGCGCAACAGTGGCATGAATGGCTGGTTGGTGAAGAGGGGCAAGCGGCCATCGCCGAGTACCATATCGACGGCGAACCGCTGTTCTTCCCGATGAACACTGGCGCCCCGAGTCGCGTAGAGTAATGTCCCCAGTGGGGCCTTTGGCCCCGTTTTCTGGCTTGCTAATCTATTAAGGGACAGATCGCAGAGGAGTTTCGGTGACCGATCAAACCAACCCGCCATTGGTGCGGCGCACACCCCTAAGAGACGCCATTGCGATCATCGACGAACTGCCCTGCAGGCTACCCGGACTGGAACGGGTTGCACTGGAGATCTGCACTGGCCGCGTATCCCCGGTGGCGGTCCCGCTCCAGTGTCCCGGCAGGCGGCAACAGCGGGCACTTGCGGATGGTTTTGCCCTCGCCGGGCTCGAGACCGTCGGCGCCAGCCCCTATAACCCGCTCACCTTCCGACTGCTGGGCTCGGCTTCCCCCGCGACACCCTTTTCCGGTTCTCTGGCCCCGAACACCGCCGTACGCATCGCGATGGGCGCCGCGCTCCCCACGGGAGCCGACGCCGTTCTGACTCCCGAAGCGGCACAACAGCACGGGGACCACATCGAAGTCTTCGACGCCACAGGACCGGGCGCGGGGACCGATGTCGGCGCGGCCCACTGGTCCGACTCCGAATCAGAACCATACCCCGGGCAACGCTCACTGCGAGCCTTTGATCTTGCCCTGCTGGCCGCACGTGGGGTGCTGGAACCGAGTGTCCACTGCCAACCGCGGGTACGAATCCTGGTCACGTCGACGCAACCAGGGGCTATTGACGCACCAACCGCGACAGCATCCCCATCCATTGATGCAACCAGCCCAATGGTCTGTGCACTGGTCGAACGCGATGGTGGGCTGGTCGAGGAATGTATCCGCCTGGACGGCGATGCCGGCCGGTTACGGGAACATCTCGAACGGCCAGGAGTGGACCTGATCCTCACAACCGGAGGTACTGGCCGAGGATTCAACGACCATACGGTAGCCATCACCAGTCAGCTGGGCTCGCTGCTGTTCCACGGCGTGAGTCTCATGCCAGGCGAGTCCGTGGCGGCAGCCTCCCTACCCTCTGCTCCGGCGATCCATTTGCCCGGCCATCCGGTGGCAGCTGCCAGCGCCTATGAATGCCTGGCCGCACGCCTTGTGCGCCGACTTGCTGGTCGGGCCCCCGATTGGCCGAATCCACCGTGCCGCGTGAGGTTGGCGCGCAAGGTGTCGTCCTCTCTCGGGGTCACGGACTGGTGCCGGATTCGCTTTCTCGATGCGGAGACCGCCGAGCCGCTCGCCTTGTCCGGACCCCCATCGTTGGAACAGCTTGCGCGCGCCGAGGGCTTTTTCCTGATTCCTCCCGAATCCGAAGGCTACCCAGCCGGCTCAATAGTCGAAATTCACGTTTACCATTGACCGGACCAATCGGTCATGATGCGCCACACGTCCGTGTTTGGCTGGGACCAGACATCGTATTCCTTACACCGTAACCAATTGGCTTGATATGACACGTCCAGAATCACAAGCACTCTCTGATCGAATTCGCGAAGCCTCCGAACAAAGGCAGTTCCTGACCGTCCTGTCGGCAGAGGAAGCCCGGGCACGTTTCGAGTCGGCGTTGTCGCTGAAACCCGTGGGCACCGAATACGTCAGCCTGGCGGAAAGTCTGGGTCGCATCCTTTCGGAGGACGTGGTTTCGGCCATTGATGTTCCAGGGTTCGACCGGGCCAGCATGGATGGATTCGCCCTGCGTTCTGAAGACACCATAGCGGCCACCGAGGACAGCCCCGTCCGGCTGCAACTCAATCAGGAACTGTTGTCACCTGGCATTCCTCCCCGGATCACCGTGCTCCCTGGCACCGCTACGGCGATTGCCACGGGCGGCATGCTGCCACGCGGTGCGGACGCCGTGATGATGGTTGAGCAGACTGAACTCCAGGCGGCCACCGATGGCGACCATGTTCTCGTGCAACATTCGGCCGCACCCGGACAATCCTGGGCCACAGCGGGATCGGACATTGCGCGCGGCGAACTCGCATTGCGCGGGGGGACCACGATTACCTCGAGGGAGATCGGAATTCTTGCCGCTTTGGGCATGGACCAGGTGCCCGTTTTCAGGCGCCCGCGGGTCGCCATCATCTCCACCGGTGATGAACTGGTCGCGCCTGGCGAATCCATGCGTCCCGGTGGTGTCTTCGACTCCAACGGGGCTATTCTGCTGGCCGCCATTCGCGAACTCGGTGCGGAGGCCGAGCATCTCGGCATCGTCGGCGACGAGGCGGAGACAATGCAGGCCTTGATCGCGCGAGTCCTGGATTACGACGCGGTGCTGCTTTCCGGTGGCACGTCCAAGGGTGCCGGAGACCTGTCCTACCGGGCAGTCGAACGGCTCGTCGGCGCCGACGGTATTCTCGCGCACGGCGTCGCTCTGAAGCCGGGCAAGCCGCTCTGCCTCGCCGCGCATGCGGGGCGACCAGTCGTAATCCTCCCCGGATTCCCCACCTCGGCGATCTTCACTTTCCACGAATTTGTCGCGCCCGTACTGCGCAAGCTGGCCGGATATCCGCGCCGGATTACCCGCAAGGGCGTCCGTGCACGGCTTGCGGTACCACTGCGCTCGGAACTTGGACGCACCGAATACGTGATGGTGGGATTGCTGCGCAAGGACGACGGCTACGTCGCCTATCCCAGTGGCAGTGGATCCGGATCAGTGACTTCCTTCAGTCAGGCGGACGGCTTCGTACCCATCGACGCCGCGGCCGAGGGACTTGCCGCTGGCACCGAGGTCGAAGTTCAGGTCATCGGCGAGGGGTTGGAGCCCGCGGATATCGTCTTCATCGGCTCGCACTGCACCGGCGTCGACTACCTGTTGGGTCGACTCCAGAAAGAAGGGTTCGTGGTCAAGGCCCTGTATGTCGGCAGCATGGGAGGATTGGCCGCTGCGCGCCGAGGCGAATGCGATGTGGCCGGGATGCACCTGATGGATCCCCAGACTCGGGTCTACAACCGCCATCTTCTGAACGACGAACTCCTCTGTTTCCCCGGCTACCGCCGGATGCAGGGTATCGTATATCGCAAGGACGATCCCCGGTTTGCAGAGGTGCCCGCCGAGGCTCCATTGCAGGCCGCATTGGACGACCCCGATTGCCTGATGATCGGCAGAAACCCAGGCAGTGGCACCCGGGTTCTGATCGACGAGCTTCTGGGCCAGAAGCGCCCCGCCGGTTACGGGGTTCAGCCGCGATCGCATAACGCCGTCGCCGCCGCCGTTGCCCAGGGTCGCGCGGACTGGGGAATCGCAATCGCCGGTGTCGCTGCCGAATACGATCTCGGCTTCCTGCCGCTCCAAGAGGAACACTACGACTTTGTGGTGCCTCGTTCACGCGAACAGCGCCCCGTGGTTCAAAGGCTTTTGACACTTCTGCGAGACCCCGAAGTGCAGCTGCACCTGAGCACAATGGCACTTACGACCGATGCAACCTGAGTCCTGATCCGCTGCATTCATGGCTTCACACGGCTTGCCGTGCCAGTTCATGACCGCGATCGCTCTTGACGAAACTTCGGACAAGGTCCATTGCGGTGACATTGGCGGCAAGCGTCCGGGCACGACTCACGGCCAAGGTTCCGTTGCCGGCACACATTGGCGTGAAAGAACCCGCGTAGGGTGCTGTGAGGCGCAGCCGAACCGCACCGATCGGCGCTGGGCATGACCCTCAGGGTCCCAAGCCTCGAGCGGCGCAATTCGCTGCGCTCATTGACACCCTAGGCTGGACCTTTCATGGTTCGGGGTGTTCGCCGATGCCATGACAGTTAGGCCGGAGGGAGCGCGACACGAAAGCCCGCACTGTCCCAGCCTGCTTGCGCACTGGTCAGGCCAACTCGTTCAAACTATGGTGCCAACCTGACCGCAACGAATCCCACCAATGAATAGAAAAACTCTGCTCCTCCTCGCTGTCCTGGTACTCATTCCCGGCGTCTGGTTCGCGATTTCCTTGCTGCCCGAAGCACCTTACAAATCCCTGGACAACGCAGGTCTGGAAGAAATGGTCCGCAACGGCGCAACCATCATCGACATCCGACGGCCCGAGGAATGGCAACAAACAGGCGTGGTGGAGGGAAGTTACCTGATCACGGCCTTCGACGAACACGGGCGCATGGTACCCGACTTCGGACCCCGCTTCGCCCAAGTGGCGGACCCAACGCAGCCGGTGGTCCTGATCTGCCGGACGGGGAACCGAACCAGCGCTTTGTCCCGGATGTTGGTCGAACAGACCGACTACCAGGACGTTTACAACGTCTCCCGAGGTATCGTCTCCTGGATCGGCGCCGGAAAGGACGTCAAGCCCTGTTCCGCCCCGGGCGCAAACATGCAATGCTGAACGGGCAGTGAAATCCGGCGGGTTCCGCGCAACAGCGAAACCCACGATCCGTGGCGCAACGTGACCGCTTCGCGTCCATCCCGGTTACCGGAGAAAGATCATGCAGGACCTGGCTTGGGTGATACCTGGATGTGCGCTTGGAGGAATGGCGCGATTCTGGGTATCGGATCTGGTCGCGCGCCGCTTCGGCGAAACATTCCCCTGGGGAACCATGGTCGTCAATGTTACCGGCACGTTTTGCATCGGGATCCTTGCGGCTCTCGTTGCGTCAGGCGAAGCCTGGCTCGGGAATCCGACCGCGTGGCTGTTTGCCGGAATCGGATTTCTCGGCAGCTACACCACCGTTTCCACATTCAGCCTGCAAACCCTGTTGCTGCTGCGGAATGGGCAGGCGTGGCACGCCGCCGGCAACGTGGCGCTATCGGTGGGTCTGTGCCTGCCGGCTGCCGCGCTGGGCGTCCTGGCCGGCACGGGCTTCGTGGCCGTAAGCTGAGCCCACACCGATGGAGTCGCCAGGTACAACCCAACCACCTTCCGGTCGCGCCGAGGCACTCCAAGCAGCGACAGATGGAAAACCCGAAGGCCCGATCCGCCCACGGCCACCCACCAATACCGCCGCCGTGCTCTACCTTGCCGTAGGCCTGGGCAGCGCGTTCGGCGGCACCGCCCGCTGGCTCTTGTCCGACGGTTTGCTGTCCCCGGTCGGTACCGGCTTCCCCTGGGGCACCTTGTTCGTGAATGTCACTGGGTCCTTCCTTATCGGCCTTTACGCAGCGCTTGCCCGACCCGGTGGCGGTCTGATCTCTGGACCAATCCAGCGGCATTTTTT
This sequence comes from Thioalkalivibrio sp., assembly GCA_007136145.1. Lineage (GTDB taxonomy): Bacteria > Pseudomonadota > Gammaproteobacteria > Ectothiorhodospirales > Ectothiorhodospiraceae > Thioalkalivibrio. Next base: position 680 of record SLHN01000298.1, on the reverse strand, counting down.
CATGACCGGGGTCTTCGGTGGATATACGACCTTCTCGATCTTCAGCCTCGAGTCCATACAGCTCGTGGAGCAAGGACTGTTTGCGGCTGCTGGCCTCAACGTCGCTGTCTCCCTCGGTTCATGGCTGTTGGCAGTCGCGGCCGGCTTCCTGGTTGGCAGGAAAATCTCGGACTCGGCCCAGCGCTCAATCCATGGAAGCGGCGATTGATCATGCAAGGCGCAGGGTACCAATGAGCACGGCGAATTGCGCCGCTCGAGGCCAGGGGCTGGGGGTCCGGACAGACGCGGTATCGGTGCGGTTCGGCTGCGTCTCACGGCACCCTACTCGGCTTCTTTCACGCCGACCGTCATGGCCAGCCGCCACCCTGCGCAATGAAAAGGCGAGCCACGAGGCACGGACAGGAAATGAACAGGGACCTTCGTTTCCTTCCCGTGATCTCCATGTTGTTCCGCCGCTGAATCTTCGCGCCATTAGGTACCGGATAGCACCCAGCCGCGGACAACTCCGGCAACCCACCGTACTCGATGGGGTTTTCGGGCTTCGTCATTTGGGGTGGCGCATGCTCACGCACTTGGATTAACTGGCAAGGATCCCGTAGGCTACTCAGCGGTGAAGCCGAGCGCCCAACTGGATACACTTTCACATTCATCAAATCAACGCATACGCAAGGAAAGGGACA